>NZ_JBFWLF010000017.1:0-28293 GCF_050252275.1 Citrobacter sp.
GACCTGCAACTGGATCCTTCTGTCGCCGGGAAATTAGGGGCTTCTGCCTGGATTGCGCATACCCAGTGTATCAAAATCGTCATTGATTCCGCAGTGGTGTGGCCAACGGTCGGTTGGGAAACCATCGCCAAAGCCCAACCGACAGTGATTGTGCTGGGGGAACTGAGTCGTCGACGTTTCCCGGCCGATGACTGGCAGGTGAAAATGGATTATTTGAAATCCGACCCGGTCACCCAGTTGATCCCCGCCGTAAAAGCCGATCATTTACCAGTGATTGATGTACAGACCATGAACGCCGGAATCAGAACGATTGACGGTGTTGAAAAACTGGCTGACGCCCTGGTTGAGTATGGTTTAGCGCATCCACAAGCCGCGCATTAACCCTCGTTTCGCGCCAGTTCCTGACGGGGCCGGCGCGTGTTATGCACTCCAAACGCAGGTTACTATGAGCGATTTACGCAGGACGCGTCACGCCGTTAGTCGGCTGGCGGTCAATGTTTGCGGCCACGCCCTCTGGGTTAGCGTGCTGATGTGTGGCGTCCTGCTGGCAGGGATCGCCATTGGCGAGACGTTTATTCCCTGGCAGCACGTATTCAACACTCTGGCAAACCATCTGTTTGATACCGATTATCCGGTTGATGCGCTGGATGCCGGGATTGTCTGGAACTATCGCCTGACCCGTGCGCTGGTCTCCGCCAGTTGTGGCGCCAGCCTGGCCGTGTCGGGCGTAGTTTTACAATCGTTACTGCGCAATGCGCTTGCCGAGCCGTATCTGCTGGGCATTTCCGCAGGCGCATCAACCGGTGCGGTGCTGGTTGCGCTGACCGGACTGGGCGCCGGGATGATCAGCATGTCGTTCGGCGCATTTGTCGGTGCCCTGACTGCCTTTTTGTTTGTGGCCCTTCTGGCGGTAGCGGCAGGCGGCAGACAAGGCGGTGGGGTGACGACGCAAATCATTCTCGCCGGGATTGCCAGTTCCCAGTTATTCAATGCGCTGACCTCGCTGATCATCACCCGTTCAGCTAACGCGGAACAGGCACGCGGCATTATGTTCTGGTTACTCGGGAATCTGAGCGGCGTCCGCTGGCCGGATGTGGTACTGGCGATCCCCACAGCGTTAGTTGGCGTTGCGATATGCTTCTGTTATGCCCGCCATCTGGATGCCTTCTCTTTTGGCGCGGAGTCTGCTGCCTCACTGGGGATTCCGGTAAAACGCACACGTGGCGTGCTGATTGCCGCCGTAACGGGTATGACGGCCATTATGGTCTCCATCGTCGGCGCAATTGGCTTTGTGGGACTGGTGATCCCTCACGCCGCCCGTCTGCTGGTAGGCCATCAGCACCATCGTTTGCTGCCTGTCAGCGCGCTGATCGGCGCCATTTTCCTGATCGTCGCCGATGTTATCTCCCGCACGCTTCTCCCCGGACAAGTTCTGCCTATCGGCGTTATTACGGCCCTGGTCGGTGCGCCCGCGTTTTCCATCATCCTGATCAGAGGAAACCCGTCCAAATGACCGTCAATCCTGTACCGACTCCGGTTGCCACCCGCGAGGCAATAATTCAGGCGAAAAGTCTGCACTGGCAGGTGAAAGGCAAAGTGATCGTCAATGACGTCTCACTCAGCGTGGCGCCGGGTGAGTTTGTCGGCATTATCGGCCCCAATGGTTCCGGGAAAACGTCGCTGATTTCATTGCTGGCCGGTCTGCTGAAGCCCACCGCCGGTCACATCCTGTTGCAGCAAAAAGCGCTGCATCGCTATTCACGTCGTCAACTGGCGCAGCAGGTCGCGCTGGTTGAGCAGCAGGCAGAAACCAGTGAACGCCTGACCGCGATACAGGCCGTCTCGCTGGGGCGAACCCCGTGGCTGAGCCTACTGAATCCGTGGTCGGACAACGATGACGATATCGTCCAGACCATGCTGGAGAAAGTCGATCTTCAGCATCTTCGCCATCGCTGCTGGCACACCTTTTCCGGCGGCGAAAAACAACGCCTGCATATTGCCCGCGCGCTCGCTCAGCAGCCACGACTGCTACTGATGGACGAGCCCACTAATCACCTCGACATTCAACATCAGATTGGCCTTCTCAGTCTGGTGAAACGCGAAAAACTGACGGTTGTCGCCGCTCTCCACGATCTCAATCATGCGGCCATGTTCTGCGATCGCATCATCGTGATGAACGCCGGTCGTCTGGAAATGCAGGGCCGTCCCTGCGCCATTTTCACCCGCGAGAATCTCCGCGCCTGGTTTGGCATTGACGCCATCGTCGAGCGCGATCGCCATGGTGCGAACTGTTTTATTCGTTATCAAAGACCTGAAGAAGCCTAAGGAAGCCCCCCATGAATTCTCTGAAAAAGAGCCTGAACGTATTGTGTTTGCTGGTCCTCACCGCCTCTGCCTTCGCACAAACCCACGAAGTACTGATGAAGAATCGCGGTTCAGCAGGCCCCATGGTCTATGAGCCAGACTACCTGGAGATTCAGCCTGGCGATACGGTGAAATTTATCCGCAAACATAAGAGTCACAACGCAGCCTCGATTGCTGAACTATCACCTGCGGGCTACCCGGGATTTATCGGCAAAATCGATGAGGAGATCGCAGTGAAGTATGACAACGCGGGCTTCTACGGCATTAAATGCACCCCGCATTATGCGCAAGGGATGGTCATGCTGATTAAAGTCGGCAACGCCACCCTGCCGGACAGCTATCGCGCGTTTACGGCCCCCGGGATCGCCAATAAACGCTTTCAGGATATCTATTCGCGTATTGATAAACAGTAAGGGAGAGCGCTGTGGTGGTGGAGAACAAACAGCCGGATAAAGACATTCAGCAGCAACGACGCAACTGCCTGTGCAAATTGACAAAATTTGTTGGCGCAGCGGGAGTGACCGCCGCCGTCTGGCCGTTAATTTCCGCATTAGGGCCGGACGAAACAACGCGCGGAGAAAATGAGCCGATAGACGTCTCGCTGGCGGGGATCGCCGCAGGACAAACCCTCAGACGCATCTGGCAAGGGAAGCTGATCCTCATCCATCATCGCACGCCGGAAGAGATCGTCGCGGCCCGCACGGGTGACCACAGCGCGCTTGTCGATCCGCAATCGGACAGCGAACGGGTCGCGTCTGACTATCCGCAGTGGCTGGTTGTTCAGGGGTATTGTCCGCATGCCGGCTGTGTTCCCAATACCAGACCCGGTGGACAGGGCTGGATTTGCCCGTGTCACGGTTCGGAGTTTGATACGTCCGGACGGGTCACCCGCGGACCCGCAACCACTAACCTGGCCGTTCCTGAGTTTGCCTTTCATCCTGATGGTCTGACCGTGCGTATAGGCGCTAAGGACGTGTGAGATGATCCGCTGGCGCATTCCTTTCCCGCGCTCCATCGCCGGTGTATGGCTGTTTGCAGTTGGTGCGATCCTGCTGGTGATGCTGGGAATACAGATCCTGACCGGTATCGTGCTGGCGATGTTTTACGTCCCGACGACATCGCTGGCGTTTGATTCCATCATCCACATCATGCGCGCGGTCAGTCACGGAGAGTTGCTGCGCAATATGCACGCCATCGGCGCATCGCTGTTTTTCTTTGCCTGCTATTTGCATATTTTCCGTGGCATGTATTACAGCGTCTACCGCAGACCGTATGTGACGATGTGGATGGTTAGCGTCACGTTGTACGTGTTGCTGATGATCACCGCGTTTCTTGGCTACAGCCTGATTTGGGGGCAAAAGAGCTACTGGGCAGCGACGGTGATCGCCAGTTTCGCCCGCGCTATTCCGGTAGTGGGCGACGGGTTGTATACCTTGCTGGTAGGCGGCTATGCGCCTGGCACCCCTACGCTTGGGCGCTTTTACGTCCTGCACTTTATTCTTCCCTTTGTGGTCGTGGTGATGACGATTTTCCACGTCCGTACGGTACAGTCGGCCTTTGCTCACGCGATGAAACGGGCCTTCAGTGAGAAAGCGTCTCGTCGTCTGCTCTTCGATTACCGAATCACGGATGCAGATGCTATTAAAATCACGTTATTCCTGATGCTGTTCACCTGGTTTTTGTTCTTCGCGCCGCACTATCTGAGCAGCGCGGATAACTTCATCCCGGCGGATCCCACGGTGACTCCAGCGATTGTTGCCCCGGAGTGGTACTTTCTCCCCTTCTTTTCCATTCTGCGCTGCTTCCCGAACGAACTCGTCGGGCTGGTGGCGATGTGCGGCGCGGTGCTGATCTTCTATTTTCTGCCGTGGCTGGATACCTCCCGCGCACGTTTTCGTCACTACAGCAAATGGATGAAATGGGGTTTCTGGCTGTGGGTGCTGAACGTCTGTTTTCTGGGGTGGCTGGGATCAAAAGCCCTGGTTGGCCCCGATCTGACGGAGGGCATTCGTAATGAAGAGGGATGGATCCGCCGGTCTCGCAACTGTCGACAATCGGCTATTTCGCCTGGTTTTTACTGGTGCTGCCCTGTCGTCGTTTTCTGGAAAAGCAGGACTGAAGATGATGAGACAATTACTCAGATGCAGCATGCTGTGGGTGGTACTCTGCGCGATGAGCCCCACATTCGCGCAAGAGCCTGTTCCCACGCGCCAGGAGTGGAGCTTCAGCGGTCTCTCCGGAGAATATGATAAGGCGCAATTGCGACGCGGTTTGCAGGTCTATGAAGAGAAGTGTCGGGCCTGTCACGGCATGAAATACCTGACGTTTCGCACGCTGACCAAACCCGGCGGCCCGGAACTAACGACAGAAGACGCGAAAAATCTCGCCAGCGGCTATGTCTTTCCGATTATTCAGGATGACGGTCAACCCGGTGAGCGGGACGGCACCCTGAACGACAGCTTTATTTCGCCTTATCTCAACGATCAGGAAGCGAGACACCTGAATAACGGCGCCCTGCCCGTGGATTTAAGTTATATCGTTCGCGCCCGAACCTACGATCGCGGCTTTCCGCAATTTCTGCTGGACGCGTTTATTCCCTACACTGAGCAAGGCGCGGATTACCTCTTCGCACTCTTAACCGGTTATCTGCCTGATGACCCAGAACTGAAGGCGAATCGTTATTATCCTGGTGGGGTGATTAACATGCCAAAACCGCTGGCGGACGGCGAAATCGAATGGCAGTCAGAATCGCATGTCGCGCAAACTGAAGAACAGTACGCACGGGATGTCACCGCCTTTCTGACCTGGGCGGCCGATCCCGACCTGACGGCGAGAAAACATCAGGGAATGTACGTCATGGGGTATCTCGCCATCATGCTGGCGTTATTATGGATGATGCTGCGGATGAAAAGAGGCGCACAACAATAACGCGAGAAAGAAATCGCAAACCGTGACCAGTCAGCCTGATGCTGGCTGGTCATTATCTTGCAGGGAACGTTAACTGTGACGACGATTATCGTTACGGCGGCAACGTTTGTCGTAATGGCGCACCCACCAGTAGCGGTCGCTGACTTGTTCATGCCCCCCTACGCGGGCACCCGCCAGCCACAAAATGGCGCCGACGAAGATACTGAGCACTGCACCATGTGCGAAAAATTGCGGCAGGTTAAATTGCGGCAACTGGTTTAAAATGGAGTAACCCACACCAACCACCATAACCACTAACCCCAAACCCATGAGCACATTACCGAGTAACGAAGCGTTTTTGCGTTTCATGTGTCACCTCCGGAACTTTTGGGTTGCTTCAGGGAATACCCCTAATCCATATGTGTAAAGTATAGACAACACACCACTTTGGTAGTGCGCCTGCGATCACAATTACACCCCATTATTCAACAAATCTTTACAAATAAGCCTCTGAACACCTTGACTTTCCAATAATCAATACAGGCAATTATTCAGTTTCCGGGTAAAGTGACACGGTGCTTTGTCAAGCGGGGCGACAGACAGTAAACTACGCGCCAGTTATTGAAACACTCAGGATAAAAACGTGACGATTAAACTGATTGTCGGCCTGGCGAACCCCGGCGCTGAATATGCAGCCACCCGACATAATGCGGGCGCATGGTACGTCGATTTACTGGCAGAGCGGTTGCGTGCTCCTCTGCGCGAAGAGCCGAAATTCTTTGGCTACACCTCCAGAGTCAGTCTGGAAGGTGAAGATGTCCGTTTATTAGTTCCCACCACGTTTATGAATCTGAGCGGCAAAGCGGTCGGCGCAATGGCGAGTTTTTATCGCATCAATCCCGACGAAATTTTAGTGGCCCACGATGAACTGGATCTTCCCCCTGGCGTGGCAAAATTTAAACTCGGCGGAGGTCATGGCGGACACAACGGGCTGAAAGACATTATCAGCAAGCTCGGCAATAACCCTAACTTTCATCGCTTACGTGTCGGAATCGGTCATCCGGGCGATAAAAATAAAGTTGTCGGCTTTGTATTAGGCAAACCGCCTGTTTCAGAACAGAAGTTAATTGATGACGCGATTGACGAAGCGGCGCGTTGCACTGAGGTATGGTTCAAAGACGGTTTGACCAAAGCAACGAATCGATTGCACGCCTTTAAAGCGCAATAAGCAGTGATGTGCGGCATTTTTGCCGTACGCTGTGTATAATAGGCAAAGTTATTTCCATTTCTACAATCTGTTTTCTACAACAGGTTGATTATTAAGATATTAAGGTGATTTAAATCATGGGATTCAAATGCGGTATCGTCGGTTTGCCCAACGTCGGGAAATCTACCCTGTTCAACGCGCTGACCAAAGCCGGTATTGAAGCGGCAAACTTCCCATTCTGTACGATTGAGCCGAATACCGGCGTCGTGCCGATGCCCGACCCGCGTCTGGAGCAGCTGGCTGAGATCGTTAAACCGCAACGTATCCTGCCGACCACAATGGAATTTGTTGATATTGCCGGTCTGGTAAAAGGCGCGTCCAAAGGTGAAGGTCTGGGTAACCAGTTCCTGACCAACATTCGTGAAACCGAAGCGATTGGCCACGTGGTGCGCTGCTTTGAAAACGACAACATTATTCACGTTTCGGGCAAAGTGAACCCGGCGGAAGATATTGACGTGATCAACACCGAGCTGGCGCTGGCGGATCTCGATACCTGCGAACGCGCTATTCACCGCGTACAGAAGAAAGCCAAAGGCGGCGATAAAGACGCAAAAGCCGAGCTGGCCGCGCTGGAAAAATGCCTGCCGCAACTCTCTGAAGCTGGCATGCTGCGTTCTCTGGATCTGACTGACGAAGATAAAGCTGCGATCCGCTACCTGAGCTTCCTGACGCTGAAGCCGACCATGTATATCGCCAACGTGAACGAAGACGGTTTCGAAAACAACCCGTATCTCGATCAGGTACGTGAAATTGCCGCGAAGGAAGGTTCCGTCGTGGTTCCGGTGTGCGCCGCCGTTGAAGCGGACATCGCTGAACTCGACGATGACGAGCGCGACGAGTTCATGCAGGAACTGGGGCTGGAAGAACCGGGCCTGAACCGCGTGATCCGTGCTGGTTACAAGCTGCTGAACCTGCAGACCTACTTCACTGCTGGTGTGAAGGAAGTGCGTGCATGGACCATTCCTGTCGGCGCCACCGCACCGCAGGCGGCAGGTAAAATCCATACCGATTTCGAGAAAGGCTTTATCCGCGCACAGACGATCGCGTTTGACGACTTCATCACCTACAAAGGTGAACAAGGCGCGAAAGAAGCCGGTAAAATGCGTGCTGAAGGGAAAGATTACATCGTTAAAGATGGCGATGTGATGAACTTCCTGTTCAACGTCTAATTGGTTTCTGTTGTCTCATGAGATTTCGCTGAATCTCATGAGAATCACAAAAAACTATAAAATCCACGCAATTGCGTGGATTTTTCGTATTAGGGTGCTCAGAACGTTTCCCAGTTGTCTGTTTCTGAAGCTATCTTTTTGGACACCACGTATTTTTCGCCATTATTCCTCTCCCTCTGGCGACTAACACGTTTTTCTGAGGTCATGTGTGCGGCTTGTATTCCTTCCTCATTCAGACTGAACACGCTCACCATATCCTGGAGTACACGAGACTGCTCCTGCATTGAAGAGGCAGCTGCAGCTGACTCTTCAACGAGCGCGGCATTTTGCTGTGTGGTGGTATCAATCTGTCCCATCGCACTGTTGATTTGGGCAATCCCATCACTCTGCTCCCGACTCGCTTGTGCGATTTCCTCAATCAGTTGAGTCATGTTCTGGACGTTGGAAACAATTCCCATCATGCCAGCATCTGCTTTTTCAACCAGATTGCGGCCAGAGGCAATACGGGAGACAGAATC
Organism: Citrobacter sp.; assembly: GCF_050252275.1. NCBI lineage: Bacteria > Pseudomonadati > Pseudomonadota > Gammaproteobacteria > Enterobacterales > Enterobacteriaceae > Citrobacter > Citrobacter sp. The sequence goes on from NZ_JBFWLF010000017.1 coordinate 8,226, forward strand.
ATCGATCAATTCCTTAATTTCACGGGCAGCTGACGCACTGCGTTGTGCCAGTGTTCGGACTTCTCCAGCCACCACAGCAAAACCACGTCCGGATTCACCCGCTCGCGCAGCTTCTACTGCTGCATTCAGCGCCAGAATATTGGTCTGGAAGGCTATACCATCAATAACCTGGATGATGTCCGCCATTTTTGATGAGGAATCGTAAATTTCCTGCATCCGGGAAGACACTTCACTCATAACGGCGCCATTCTGTTTCACGACAGAGGCTGTCTCACTCACGTAACGATGCGCCTGCGCCGTGTTTGCTGCAGTATTGTTAATAGTTGCCGTCAGCTCTTCCAGCGTCGAGGCAGTCTCTTCTACCCCTGCCGCTTGCTCTTCCGTGCGAGAGGCCAGATCGGTGTTACCACTATTAATTTCAGCCGCGGCTAACGCGATGCTGTCGGCCCCTTCACGAACCTTGCGTACCGTATTACGCAGACTCTCTGTCATTTCCCTCAGGGAGAGCATCAGTTGTCCAGGCTGGTCTCGGGATTCCACTTTTACGTCGATACCCAGATTACCGGACGCCACTTCCCGAGCCACATTAACGGCTGACAGCAATGGGCGAGTTATCCCACGTGTGATAAACCACGCTAACAGACTGCCGACGACAATAGCGATGACGCCAAGAACAATCAGAGCCTGAATTGCCGCCGAGCCATTCTCCTGAATGGACCCACTGGCTTCATCAATTTGTGCTTTATCGTAATTTTCCAGTGCTTTTACGCTGCCGGAATAGACCTCCATGGCGGGAATGAGTTTCTGGCGAATAAATGCATTGGTGGCATCACCATTCCCTTGTTCACTGATGCGAATCGCCTCATTGCGGATATCGATGTACAGCTTTCTTTTATCTCCCACGGTCGCCAGGAGTGACTTACCCGTATCAGAGACAATTAATTCTGCCAGTTCCTTCTGAATGGCACTCACCCGCTCTGACATTACCTTCATCTTTGACTGGGCAAATTTTTTAATTCCATCATCAGAGGAAGTCAGTACAGATAGCCCCATCGCACCATTATAGTCAATTGCCGCCCCCCACGCCCCCGTGAGTCGCTCCAGCACCAGCAACCTGTCCGTAATAGCATGGGTTTCTTTCAATATGCCATTTAATTTAACGATCCCCGTTACAGCCATAATAACGACAAGGGTGAGAACAATACTGAAGCCAACTCCCATTCGGGTACCAACACCAAAATCATTTATTTTCATTTGCTATCTCATACAAAAAAAGTCACCTTTTCCCTGCCACCCGTTGAAAAAACCAGAACAATGCCGGGAGCGTTCGACTTAAGGGCGGAGTCAAGCTAACATATTGAAATTGATCATGTTTTAAACATGTGCCAGCGTATCTATCGGCAGAAAGGGAGAGGACTTTAACGTAACCATTCTCTTAGAAAAACATTGACATTGTGAAACGAGACAGGAAATCGCGTGTAAAATAAACCGTATCATGTTGTTTTTTAATTGAAAAAGACAACTCAATTTTTATCGCATAATTTCATACCGGAAACAAAAGAATAAAAAAACAACAACCGATTCCATATTAATCTAAAGATACCCCCTCAACCCACTTCCATTAATTGCATGAAAAATAGTTAACATTGATACTAACGTGGGCCGATAAAAAGAAATCACCACTATTATTAAACGACAGGCTTTAATCCATTGAAAGTTTCAGAAAGGATAGACTGATATTTTTACTCCACAGACCTGAATTGATGATATTTTGTCCCCCTACGTATAGCGTACATTTGGTGTTATAAGTGAACACGGATTCGGCGATATTGTCAGGCAATGAAACTCACCACTAAATATGAGTATGGCTATAACGAATACAAACCACGTTCAGCACAGAATTATTTGACGTCACCTGGGTTTATAACAATGTGTAAAACAGGGTTTCAATCCTTTGGTTTGATAACATCGTTTCAGTGTCTGATTCTCTGGACTGAGATCCCAGGCTGTTCGTCTGGCATGTCAGGTCAAATGTTGACTGCTTCAAAAAAATTACCGTTTTTGTTATATTGATGCTTACTGATTATCCACCTCCGCGGTGCCAAAAAGAACAAGATTCACCGCAACCCAGGACAATAAAATGTTAGATTACCGCTTCCCGACAGCTTTGCAGATGGTTCTCAGCGTAGCGATGGCGGAGCAATCGGGTGAACGTTCGACAAGTGCAATTCTGGCCTATGGTCTGGAAGCAAATCCGAGCTTTATTCGCAAATTAATGGTTCCGCTCACGCGTGACGGTATCATCGTCTCAACGCTTGGCCGCAACGGTTCTATTCATCTTGGTCGCCCGGCGGAAGAGATCACCCTGCGTGATATCTACCTTTCTGTTATTGAAGATAAAAAGCTATGGGCATCGCGTCCTGACGTACCGGCTCGCTGCGTGGTCAGCGCCAACGCTTGCTGGTACTTCAAATCTATCGCCGATGAAGCGGAGCAAGCTTCGTTAGAGGTATTAGCTCGCCATACCGTGGCAAGCGCGCTGGAGGAGGTCAAAAAAGCCGATACCAGCGGGTGCGATCCGGTCCCTGAGATTGATACCCAGTCTAAAAAAGCGCATTAGTTATTTCCTGACTGAAAAAAAACCGCCTAAACGGTGAAGGCGGTTTTTTGTTATGTGCAATTCTTTAAGAAACCGGCAAAACATCCCTTATCGGTTTACCGCGCGTAACGAACTTTCGCAGCGTCACGTAAAACACCGGTGTCAGGAACAGACCAAACAACGTCACCCCCAACATGCCGGAAAATACCGTGATACCGGTGACGCCGCGCACTTCTGCGCCCGCGCCATGGCCAAGGATCAGCGGAATGGTCCCGGCAATAAAGGCGATAGAGGTCATCACAATCGGGCGTAAACGCAGGCGGCACGCTTCCAGCGCGGCTTCCATAATGCCTTTGCCCTGAATTTCCAGCTCGCGGGCAAACTCCACGATAAGAATCGCGTTTTTACAGGCCAGCCCCATCAGCACCACCAGCCCCACCTGCACGAACACGTTGTTATCGCCACCGGTCAGCCAGACGCCAAACAGCGCGGAGAGCATGGTCATCGGGACGATAAGGATCACCGCCAGCGGCAGCGTCCAGCTTTCATACAGCGCCGCCAGGACCAGGAACGCCAGCAGCACCGCGACCGGGAAGACGATCAGCGCCGTGTTGCCCTGGGTGGCCTGCTGGAAGCTCAGATCCGTCCATTCAATGTTCATCCCGTTCGGCAGGATCTGCTTAGACATCGCGTCCAGCTGCGTCATCGCCTGCGCAGACGAGAGCACGCGCGGGTCGGCATCGCCAATCAGATCCGCCGCCGGGTAGCCGTTGTAGCGGATTACCGGATCCGGCCCGTAGGTGGTCGTGATTTTCACCATACTGCCAATTGGCACCATTTCGCCCTGGCTATTACGGGTGCGTAAATTGGCTATGTCTTCCACGCTGTCGCGGAACTGCCCGTCAGCCTGCGCCATCACGCGCCAGGTACGGCCAAACTGGTTGAAGTCATTCACGTACGACGAGCCCAGATAGGTTTGCAGCGTACCGAAAAGGTCGGTCAGCAACACGCCCTGCGCTTTCGCCTTATCACGATCGACCTGTACATCCAGCTGCGGAACGTTAGCCTGATAAGTTGAGATCGGAAAATGCATTCCCGGCGTCTGCATAATCGCCCCGGACATGGTATTCACCGCGTTTTGCAGCGCGCCATAACCCAGACCTGCGCGATCCTGGATATACAGCGAATACCCGGAGCCCTGCCCCAACCCTAATATCGGCGGCGGCAGAATGGAGAAGCCAAAACCTTCCTGAATTTGCGCAATTTTCGCGTTGATCTCCGCGTTAATTTCCGCCGCGGAATGTTTACGCTGATCGAACGGCTTCAGGCCGAAGAAGACCGTCCCGGTATTCGGCGTGTTGGTGAACTGCAGCGCGTTCAGCCCCGGGAACGCCACCGCGTAGTCCACGCCTTCGGTATTCATCCCGATTTCGCTCATTTTGCGGATCACCGCGTCGGTGCGCGCCAGCGACGAACCTTCCGGCATTTTCACGCCGCCAATCAGATACAGCTTATCCTGCGTCGGGATAAACCCGCCGGGCACCGCTTTAAACATGACGCCTGCGGCACAAAGCAGCAGCAGATACACCGCAAATACCGCGCCGCGCCGTCCCAGCGTTTTGCCCACCAGCCCCTGATAGCCGTTTGAACTGCGGTGGAAAAAGCGGTTAAACGGACGGAAAATCCAGCCGAACAGACGATCGATTAGCCGGGTCGGGAAATCTTTCGGCGCGCCGTGCGGTTTTAACAGCAGTGCCGCCAGTGCCGGAGAGAGCGTCAGCGAGTTAATGGCAGAGATGACCGTGGAAATCGCGATCGTCACCGCAAACTGCTTGTAGAACTGCCCGGTAACGCCCGAGAGAAACGCCATCGGCACAAACACCGCGCACAGCACCAGCGCAATCGCGATGATCGGCCCGGACACTTCGCGCATCGCCTGATGCGCCGCCGCAAGCGGCGCAAGCCCCTCTTCAATGTTTCGCTCGACGTTTTCCACCACCACGATGGCGTCGTCCACCACGATACCAATGGCCAGCACCAGCCCGAACAAACTCAGGGTATTCAGCGAGAAGCCCAGCAGGTAGAGAATGCTGAAAGTACCCACCACCGAAACCGGCACCGCGATCAGCGGAATGATCGACGCGCGCCAGGTTTGCAGGAACAGGATCACCACCAGCACTACCAGCACCACCGCCTCCAGCAGCGTTTGCACGACCGCACGGATGGAGTCGCGCACGAAAACGGTCGGATCGTAAGGCGCCGCCCACTTCATGTCCGCCGGGAAGCGCGTGGACAGTTCGTCCATTTTCGCGCGCACCGCGTTAGACAAATCAATGGCGTTCGCCCCCGGCGACTGGAAGATACCAATCCCGACCGCGTCTTTATTGTTCAGCTGAGAACGCAACGCATAGCTGCCGGACCCCATTTCGATACGCGCCACGTCGCGCAGGCGGACGACCGTACCGTCCTGCGTCGTTTTCAGGACAATATTGCCAAACTCTTCTTCGGTATGCAGACGGCCCTGGGCGTTAATGGAGATCAGGAAATCGCTCTCTTTCGGCAGCGGCTCGGCACCAAGCTGCCCGGCGGACACCTGAACGTTCTGCTCCTGCATCGCCGTCACCACGTCCGACGCGGTCAGCCCGCGCGCCGCCACCTTGTTGGGATCCAGCCAGACGCGCATCGCGTACTCGCCCGAGCCGAAAATCTGGATCTGGCCGACGCCTGGCAGGCGCGCCAGCTCGTCCTTCACCTTCAGCGTGGCGTAGTTACGCATATACAGGGAGTCGTACTTACCGTTGGGCGAAAACAGATGCACCACCAGCGTCAGCGTCGGGGACTGTTTCTGGGTGGTAATGCCCAAACGCCGCACGTCTTCCGGCAGACGCGCTTCGGCCTGCGCGACGCGGTTTTGCACCTGCACCTGCGCCTGATCCGGGTCGGTTCCCGGACGGAAGGTGACGGTGGTCACCAGCACGCCGTCGGAGCCCGCGACGGACTTCATGTACATCATGTTCTCAACGCCGTTAATCGCCTCTTCCAGCGGCGTCGCCACGGTCTCGGCAATCACTTTCGGGTTGGCGCCGGGGTACTCCGCGCGCACCTGCACGCTTGGCGGCACGACGTCAGGATATTCGCTCACCGGCAGCAGCGGGATGGCGATTAACCCGGTGATAAAAATCAGAATCGACAGGACGGCGGCAAAAATCGGCCTGTCGATGAAAAAGCGGGAAAAGTCCATGGGTTGGATTCTCAGGTCAAGGGATCAGTTGAGGGCGCTGCTGGCGGTCATGGCAACGGTTTTGGCGTTAACCGGCATCCCCGGCATAAACACTTTTTGTAAGCCCTCGACGATGACTCTGTCGCCAGGGTTCAGTCCCTGCTGCACGATGCGTAAGCCGGCGGCGAGACGCCCCGGCGTAATATCACGACGCTGTGCTTTACCCTCTTTATCCACGATATACACGTACTTACGATCCTGATCGGTCAGCACCGCTTTGTCGTCAATCAGCGTGGCTTTGAATTCCGCGCTACCCGGCAGGCGTACGCGGGCAAAAAGTCCCGGTGTGAACTGACGCTGCGCGTTATCCAGCAGCGCGCGCATACGGATGGTGCCGGTACTCGGCGTCAGCTGGTTATCCAGGAAGTCCACTTTGCCCTGATGGGGATAGCCCTCCTCGCCCGTCAGGCCAATCTCAACCGGCAGCGCCGTGTGATGGCTGGATGCCCCCTGCCCGCTGCGGGCCAGATTTTGATAGTGGAGATAGGTTGACTCGTCCACGTCAAAATAGACGTAAACCGTCTTCTGCGAGACCACCGTGGTGAGGACGCTGGCGCTGTCGCCCGCAGTCACCAGGTTCCCGCTGGTGATCAGCGCCCGGCTGGCGCGACCGTCAATAGGCGCGGTGACTTTGGTGAAGTCCAGATTCAGCTGCGCGGCGTCAACCGCCGCCTGGGCAGCGCGAATATCGGCTTGCGCCTGGGTGGCAGCCGAACGGCGCTGCTCCCACTCTTCGCGGGATACCACATTCGTGTTGACCAGTTTATCGGTGCGGTTTGCCTCACTTCGCGCCAGGCTTGCCTGCGTTTTAGCTCTTGCCAGGTTCGCCTGCGCCTGTTCCAGCGCCGCGCGATAGGTTCGGTCATCAATCGTGAACAGCACCTCGCCCTTTTTCACTTCCTGACCGTCGGTGTAATTCACTTTATCAATGTAACCAGAGACGCGGGGGCGTAGCTGGACGCTCTCCACCGCTTCAATCCGACCGTTAAAGCTATCCCACTGGCTAATGGATTTTACGACCACGTCAGCAGCACTGACGGCGGGCGCAGGCGGCGCGGCGTTTTGCGCGACGCTGTTATCACATCCGACAAGCAACATAGAGAGCAACATCGCCCCCAGCGCGCTCGGATAAACGTTACCCCAGGTTTTTTGCAGGCTCATTATTTTTATTCCGGTATTGGTAGCCGCCGGGCAAGACGCTGCGGGAGACGCCGCGCCACCTCCTTTGTCCGGTAGCTGACTTAAGGCCATTTGTGTCGTTCATCGCCACAAAACTGTAACAGTTGCAAATACACTATCGCGGCGATTGTAGGAAGGCGCTTAACTAAGTGCAAGAATAATTGTTGCACTTTATGTGCTATTTGAGCGGATGTAAAAGACCTGTTTCAGGCAGGGATTTAAATGTAACAATAAAACTTGCAATTATTTTCAAAAGGAGCCACCTTTAAATGCAACAGATAAAGATGCTTTTTGATACGCAGCCCGGGGGAAGCGAGATGAACACTGGCGCATTTATTCACGATTTACTCGACTGGATCGACAACAACCTTGATAACCGCCTGGACATCGACACCGTTTCCAGACGAGCCGGTTATTCGAAATGGCACCTTCAACGCATTTTCAAAGAACATACGGGTTATCCCATCGCCGGGTATATTCGCGCGCAAAAGCTGCGAAAATCGGTTGAACGCTTAACCCACAGCGACGAACCGATTTTGAACGTGGCGATCGCGTTGGGCTTTGACTCTCAGCAGTCATTCAACCGCAGCTTCAAGCGTCAGTATGGTCAGGCTCCCGGCGCATGGCGCCGCAATGCCGGTTGCCCGTTGAGTAAACGCCAATGTCAGTAATGCCTCTATCGGGGGTCAGGGCCACTGCGAATACCTCTACGCCAGCCTGATGAATTGATTGACCCTCTCTTCGCCGCTTATTGTCACGATTCACCGCCCGTTTACTGGCGGTCAGAGGCGGGGCAGTCTCTGCGGCAGGGATAAGACCGCTTCCATCTGCGTCTGTGCTGTTGACTTATTCTGTAAAAAGATTACTTTTCAGGACATGAAGAAGATACTCATCATTGTCCCCGATGGCGGTATGCTGTTTGAATCCGCTGGTATTGCCGACATTCTGATGCAGGCCAATCGCCTGCATCCGGAAGGTGCTACGGACATCTGTTACCAGGTGCAGCTAGCAACAACTCAACCGCATCAGGTGATCCATGGTCAGTCCGGTTTAAATTTACTGGCAGATCATCGCCTGCATGAAATTGACCCTCGTGAGCCTCTGGATACCATCATTATTACCGGCAGAGGTCAAAATCCGCAGGAAGGGATTGCAGTGGTTGACTGGCTGCGCCTTGCCGCTCCCCATGCCCGTCGCATTGCATCCATTTGCGGCGGCGCGATGCTGCTGGCGCAAACCGGACTGCTGGACGGCAGACGAGCCACCACCCACTGGAAGCTACTGGAAACTATGCAGGCAGAATTCCCTCAGGTGCGCGTCGAAGGCGGTCCGCTTTACATTCAGGACGAACACATCTGGACGTCAGGCGGAGTCAGTTCCGGCTTTGACCTGACGCTTGCCCTGGTTGAAGAGGACTACGGCTTCAGTCTGGCACGCGACATCGCTCAGGACTTCGTCATGTACCTGCGCCGACCCGGAGGCCAGTTGCAGTTTAGCCGCTATAACCTTCAGCAGAGCAGTACCCAGGGCCCCATTAGCGATCTACAGGCCTGGCTGCTCGAAAACCTCACCGCCGACCTGAGTGTGGATAAACTGGCGGCAAAAGTCGCCATGAGTCCGCGTAATTTCACCCGCGTGTTTACCCGGGAAACCGGCGCTTCGCCGGCCCGTTACGTCGCCGAAGCCCGTCTGGCTGCTGCACGACAGCGTCTGGAGCAGACCAACGAGACGCTGGATCGTATCGCTGAACAAACGGGATTTGGCAGCAGCATTAACCTACGGCGACTGTTTGAAAAACAGCTCCAGCTCACGCCGGGAGAATATCGTCAGCGCTTTCACTGTCGTAAAATGGCGTAAAGTGATCCTTTTTTGTCATTTACGCCAACTGATGACCGACCTACATTACCTTCAGAGACAACAGATAAGGAGTTGATCATGGTAAAGGTCGGTATTAACGGTTTTGGCCGTATCGGACGCAACGTACTGCGTGCAGCGCTGGGTAACCCGGATATTCAGATTGTGGCAATCAACGATCTGACAGACAGTAAGACACTGGCGCATCTGCTGAAATACGATTCGCTGCTCGGAAAACTCGACGCCGACGTCACCGCCGGTGAAGGGCAGCTTGTCGTTGACGGTAAACCCATTACCGTGTTCAGCGAACGCGACCCCGCCAACATCCCATGGCGTCAAAGCGAAGTTGATATTGTTATTGAAGCAACCGGCTTCTTCACTGACCGCGACAAAGCAGCGGTGCATATCCACAGCGGTGGCGCAAAGCGCGTGATTATCTCCGCCCCCGGTAAAAACGAAGATTTAACCATCGTGATGGGCGTTAACGATGGCCTCTACTCCCCGGATAAACACGTCGTGGTCAGCAACGGTAGTTGCACCACTAACGGTCTGGCACCTGCCGCGCAGGTTCTGCACCAGCATTTCGGTATTAAGCATGGTCTGATGAACACCACCCACGCCTATACCAACAGCCAGGCGCTGCATGACCAGCCAGAAAAAGACCTTCGTGGCGCTCGCGCCGCCGCACTGTCGATTGTGCCTTACTCCAGCGGTGCCGCGAAGGCGCTTGGCAAAGTCATTCCTGAGCTGGATGGTCGTTTGACCGGTTACTCGCTGCGCGTACCGGTTCCGGTGGTTTCCATTGTCGATCTAACCGTAACGCTTGAGCGGGATGTGACGATTGAAGAGGTCAATAATGCGTTTCGTGAAGCCGCCGCAGCGGGACCACTGAAAGGGATCCTCGGTTACAGCGATGAACCACTCGTCTCAAGCGACTACCAGGGCGACCCGCGTTCTTCCATTATCGACGGCCTGTCGACGCTGGTGATTGGCGGAAATATGGTCAAAATTCTGGCGTGGTATGACAATGAATGGGGTTTCTCCAACCGCCTCGTCGACCTGGCACTGTTGATGGCAAGGCGTGAACACTAATCCCCTGCTCTCGCCCCCTCAAAAATCCACGCCTGGCGTGGATTTTTAATTGCTGCCGCTTACCTGGCGGTGCAATCTGGGTGAACAGCCCATCAGACGTTTAAAGACTTTACCAAACGCACTGTCAGACTCGTAATCCAACGCGTTGGCAATCAGTACGGCGATGTTTCGGTATTTTTCAGACGATCGCAGGCCAACAACATGCGCTAACGCATAGGGTAGTCCATCGACATGCTGCCCACATTTTCTTTGAAATGTTGGGCAAAACTCGTCGCCAGGGGAAATCAATATCACGTCGGCTATGTGCCATGAGCGGACGTTGCTGATAGTAATTAGTACGGATGTTATTCAACTTCCGGGTTACAGACAGGTTGCCCCGACATGGGATTAAAGGGGTGAGACGGACTCAACAACATGCTGGAAAACGTAAGGATCAGAAAGTAGTTCAAATTCTTCGTCATCCGGGTAGGTGACCGCCACGTGATAGTTTTCTCCAGCAAACGCCTTCACCGACTGGAGATCCTGCCAGTAGGTAGCAAGAAAAAAATGTTCCCAACCACCCTGCGTTTCTCTGCGAACAAACGCGCCTATGTTTCCTGGGATGCTCTTTGAATGCTCTACTCCTGTTTTCTCCAGATGCAGAGCAAAACCATCCGCATGTTCAAGTGGAACGCAGCCGTGCCAGGTTCTTACAATCATTGGTTTTATCTCCTGTTATGAGAAATATAACTTTATCACCAACAGGTATTTCATGGTGTAGTTAATGAAGAGTATTTCTTCTGATAGCGAGTTTTCAGGCGCTTCTGACCTTCGTTTATCGTTCATAGCAGTCCTGAGGACCAGCCAGTCTATCCTCTGCGAGCCAACTGCAAACGTGAACGTGTTATATAAGGCGAAGGCGGTACTTGCATGAATGCCATTTGAAATGACAGCCTGCAGAATCCGATCTCTTTTGTGGCCTGCATAATGCCAGACCCAGCATTTTGATAGCTGTGTAGTTAATGCGTTATCGAAAGCCTTTAAAAAGGTATTTTGCCAGGTTGATCACTTTTGTTTCTCTTGTCGTATGTATTATTGCTGCGGTTCAACTATTAAGAATAGAAAAAGAACCAGAAACATTTCGAATATAGTTTATCCATAATATTAACAATTAATAGTATTAAAATAACACTCCATGAAATGGGATATTTTTATTTCTCATAGACGAGAATTTACATATCATGATATAATGTACAAGGAAAAGCACGCAGGTTATTAACCTGTATGCTTTGTGATTAAATTTTCGAGGGGACTATTCCAGTGGGACGTAAATGGGCCAATATTGTTGCTAAAAAAACGGCTAAAGACGGTGCAACATCTAACGTATATGCAAAGTTCGGTGTAGAAATTTATGCCGCGGCTAAACAAGGTGAACCAGACCCTGAATTAAACACATCTTTAAAGTTCGTTATTGAACGTGCAAAACAAGCACAGGTCCCAAAACACGTTATTGATAAAGCCATTGATAAAGCCAAAGGTGGCGGAGATGAAACGTTCGTGCCAGGGCGTTATGAAGGCTTTGGCCCCAATGGTGCAATGGTTATCGCTGAAACGTTAACGTCGAATGTTAACCGTACGATTGCTAATGTCCGCACAATTTTCAATAAAAAAGGCGGCAATATCGGCGCGGCAGGTTCTGTCAGCTATATGTTTGACAATACTGGCGTGATTGTATTTAAAGGAACAGACCCTGACCATATTTTTGAAATTTTGCTTGAAGCTGAAGTTGATGTTCGCGATGTAACCGAAGAAGAAGGAAACATCGTTATTTATACTGAACCTACAGACCTTCACAAAGGAATTGCAGCGCTAAAAGCAGCAGGTATTACTGAATTCTCAACAACAGAATTAGAAATGATTGCTCAATCTGAAGTTGAACTTTCACCAGAAGATTTAGAAATCTTTGAAGGTCTTGTTAATGCCCTTGAAGATGACGATGATGTTCAAAAAGTCTATCATAACGTTGCAAACCTCTAATTAAGAATGAAAGGAATCTGCCATTATGGCAGGTTTTTAACCTTATCACGTTGTTATAACGAAGCATATTTAGCCAGGTATCAGGGATAGTGTCCATCGACCCGTTGGACTCACCGTTCAGAACAGACCCGTCTCCCTGGTACCAGACTGCAGGTCGCACAAAGGGCACCCGTGATGGGTCCCCTTTGCCGCAACCTACAAAACTCTCCTGCACCAATCCCGCTTATCAGGGACTCAACTTAAAATGCGCGGCGTTAATATTGTATTGCTTCATTTTTCGCCACAAGGTGGTGCGGCCAATTTTCAGCAGGCTGGCCATCTCCTGAATCCGCCCACCGGTCACCCTTGCCGCGTGAATAATGGCGTCTTTCTCAATATCACTGAAAGCGACGCTGGCAGAGAAACGATCGGTCGCGGGTTCTGAGGCACGGTGCTCGTTAAAGAGATATTCTGGCAGATGGTTCAGGTGAATACGCCCGTTGTCACTTCTCAGCGCTGTATTTTCAATGACACTGTTGAGCTCGAAGTCATTCCCCGGCCAGTCGCAGGCAATCAGCGGAGTCAGCACATCGTCATCCATAAACAGGCGGGTCGAAAAGCGTTTTTCCAGGCGACGCAGGCGGTGATTCACCAGCGAAGGAATGCTGTTACGCCGCTGTCGCAGCGGTGGAATCATTATTTCAAAGGCGTGCAACGCGTAATAGAGCTGGCGGCTAAAGCGGTTTTGTTCCACCAGGCGCGCCAGATCCACCGTTGTGGCGGCAATCACTTTCACGTCAACTGGCACCACCCGCCGCGCGTCCAGGCGAGTGATCACCCCTTGTTTAATCACCTGTAACAACGCCGACTGCAGTTCTGGCGCCAGATACTCAATTTTTTCCAGGTACAGCGTACCGCCGTGCGCCAATTCCAGGCGGCTCAACCGCCCTTCGCTGTCGTCACCCGCCGTACTGGCGATAAAATCCCGTACCTGATCGGCATACAGCTGACAGTTCACCGCAATATACGGGCCTTCTGCCCGTTCGCTGGCATTATGAATAGCCTGACTCAGCAACTCTTTACCCACGCCCTCTTCGCCGCATAACAACACCGGAAAACTGCCCCGCGCCGCCTGACGACCAAAATGAACGATACGCTGGGTCTGCGGATCGTCCTGCGCCATTTGCGCGAAGGTATGGCTCACTTTACCTAATTGACTGGTCATCAACTGGCGCATCTTCTCCACCGGATGCAGCAGCAGAATAAAACTGGTGCCCTGCGTTTCGACAATCGGTTTGAGGGTAATCACGGTATCAACGAACTGATGCTGGCTTTCAAATGTTGCCTCAACATGATGCAGCGGGCGCTGATGGCGGATCGCACGCACCAGCACGCTGGGCAGCGTCAGGAGTTCATTGAGGTTTTTGCCATGGGCAGCCGTCACATCAAGATGCAGTAGCCGTGCCGCCTGAGCATTGATGAATTGCAGACTGCCCTGCGCGTTCCAGGTCATCACGCCGTCATCCATGCTCTCCAGCAAACCGTACAGTTGATTGAGATGACGGTTTGATTCGGCAAGCAGGCTGTCGGTGAGCAGCGAGTTTCCCACTTCACGCGCAATCGCCAGGGTTAATGGCAGATCGGCAGGCGATGCGTGATCTGCCGGACAGCCCAGCGCAATGGATCCTAAGAGGCGTCCATGGTTGTCGAAAACAGGCGTTGAGCAAAAACACCACGCACCGAGCGCATGTTTAAAATGGTGATCGGGCAGCGTTTTTACCGGTTGCCCTACGACAGAGGCCAGCGACAGCGCACAACTGCCAATGATGCTTTCGGCACAATAGGTGCCGTCGACAAAACCGAGTTCCGCCAGTTGCCCGAGCGTTTTTGGATCGCCACAGCGGCTCAGCACACACGCACTCTCATCCAGAATGAACAGCGCACACTTTCGCGGCGCCATGTATTCCCATGCGTCCTCCAGCGCCGCCTGTCCAAGCGTGAGCATCGCCGTCTTACGCCGACAAATCGAATCAAACGTCAGTCCCTGTGCCCGGTGCGGTTGCGCCCAGAAATCACGCTGCATTATTTTGCCGCAGCGTAACCACGAGTCGCGAATAAATTCAGGGATATTCGATTCATCGCTTATGTTCACGCTGTTATTCATTGTCTGTTTTCCCTCATTTCAGGGTGCGGTCGCTCGCAATTCTGCGGTATCTCGCGCTTTTACGTTCCGTTATGGAACATTCATCAAAATAAATGTTCTCTTTTGGAACATAACATCGATGAATTTTCTTTTTCGCGCGCTGGGGCACAATTACGTTATCGGCAGCGAGCGGTCGCCGTGGCGTTGTACACCATCGATCCCCTGGAGCCTAAGACCCGGAGCAAGAGAATGAAAAAGCTGATTAACCGTGTGGAAGACGTACTGAGTGAACAACTGGCTGGACTCGCAAAAGCGCACCCGTCGCTGACCCTGCATCAGGATCCGGTGTATGTGACCCGTGCAGATGCCCCCGTTCAGGGCAAAGTCGCGCTGCTTTCCGGCGGTGGCAGCGGGCATGAACCCATGCACTGCGGCTATATTGGTCAGGGCATGCTGTCTGGTGCCTGCCCCGGCGAAATTTTTACCTCCCCAACGCCCGACAAAATGTTTGAATGCGCCATGCAGATTGACGGCGGCGAAGGCGTGCTGCTGATCGTGAAAAACTACACCGGCGATATTCTTAACTTCGAAACCGCCACTGAACTGCTGCACGAAAGTGGCGTGAAAGTCACCACTGTGGTGGTGGATGACGACGTGGCGGTCAAAGACAGTCTCTATACCGCCGGACGACGCGGCGTCGCCAATACCGTGCTGATTGAAAAACTGGTCGGGGCGGCGGCAGAGCGCGGCGATTCCCTGGAAGCGTGTGCGGAACTTGGCCGTAAACTTAATAATCACGGCCATTCGATCGGTATCGCCCTCGCTGCCTGTACGGTTCCGGCCGCCGGTCAGCCCTCTTTCACCCTTGCCGACAATGAAATGGAGTTCGGCGTCGGGATCCACGGCGAGCCCGGCATCGACCGTCGCGCTTTCGTCTCCCTCGATCAGACCGTTGACGAGATGTTCGATACCCTGCTGGAAAACGGCACCTATAGCCGCACGCTGCGCCACTGGGATCCCGCTCAGGGCGTCTGGCAGGAGGATAAGCAAGGCAAACAGCCTTTGCAGTGTGGCGATCGCGTCATCGCGCTGGTCAATAACCTCGGCGCCACGCCGCTTTCTGAACTGTATGGCGTCTATAACCGCCTCGACGAACGCTGCCAGCAGGCGGGTATCGTTATCGAACGTAATTTGATTGGTTCGTACTGTACGTCACTGGATATGACCGGCTTTTCCATCACCCTGTTAAAAGTGGATGACGAGACGCTGGCACTCTGGGACGCACCGGTTCATACCCCAGGCCTGAACTGGGGCAACTAAGGAGAGCGTCATGTCACTGAACAGAGAACAAATTGTGAGTTGGCTTTATCGCTGCGGGGAGATTTTCAGCAAAGAGAGTGATTATCTCACCGGGCTGGATCGCGAGATTGGCGATGCCGACCACGGTTTGAATATGCATCGCGGCTTTAGCAAAGTGGTCGAAAAATTACCGTCCATTGCGGATAAAGATATTGGGTTCATTTTAAAAAATACCGGGATGACGCTGCTGTCAAACGTCGGGGGAGCCAGCGGCCCGCTGTTCGGCACCTTTTTTATCCGCGCCGCGCAGGTCACTCAGGCGCACCAGAGTTTGTCGCTTAATGAACTCTATCACATGATCCGTGAAGGCGCCGATGGCGTGATCAGCCGGGGTAAAGCCGAGCCGGGTGATAAAACGATGTGCGATGTCTGGGTGCCGGTGGCGGAGTCACTGCGCCAGTCGAGCGAACAGAACCTCTCCGTCACCGCCGCGCTGGATGCCGCCGCCGTTCAGGCTGAAGCCGCCGCGCAAAGCACAATTACGATGCAAGCCCGCAAAGGTCGCGCCAGCTATCTGGGCGAGCGCAGCATCGGGCATCAGGATCCGGGCGCAACCTCGGTGATGTTTATGATCCAGATGCTGGCAGCCGCAGCAAAAGAGTAAGGACAGTAAGATGGTAAACCTGGTGATAGTCTCTCACAGCGCCCGCCTCGGTGAGGGGGTGGGCGAACTGGCGCAACAGATGTTAATGGGCGGCGACTGTAAAATCGCCGTTGCCGCCGGTATCGACGATCCGCAAAACCCCATTGGTACCGACCCCATTAAGGTGATGGAGGCGATCGAGTCTGTTGCTGATACCGACCACGTGCTGGTGATGATGGACATCGGCAGCGCTCTGCTCAGTGCAGAAACGGCGCTGGATCTTCTCGACCCGACCATTGCCGGGAAAGTGCGACTGTGCGCCGCGCCACTGGTTGAAGGGACGCTGGCGGCAACGGTGAGCGCCGCCGCGGGCGCGGATATCGAAAAGGTCATCGCCGATGCGACGAACGCCCTTGAAGCTAAGCGCGAGCAACTGGGTTTACCCTCTTCTGCTGATGAGCGCCGCATGACTCCGGTTTTTAGCACACCGGACGCAGCGGCAAAATCAGTGTCCGTGGTGATCAAAAACCCTAACGGTTTGCACATTCGTCCGGCGTCCCGGCTTGTGGCAACGCTGTCAGCCTTTGACGCGGATCTGCTGCTGGAAAAAAACGGCAAGTGCGTCACGCCGGATAGCCTGAATCAGATATCGCTGTTGCAGGTTCGCTGTAATGACACGATCCGTTTGCTGGCAAGCGGAGCGCAGGCGGATGACGCGCTCGCAGCATTTAGCCAACTGGCTGCGGAGAACTTTGGTGAATCGCTGGACGATGCCGCAATTACCACATCGTCGACGGAGGCGATCACGGGCTGCGCGTTCTGTTACACCCCAACGCTGCCGCCGGTTCGACAAGCCTCGGATCTCAGCCCCGCTGCAGAACAGGCGCGACTGCGTAACGCGCTGGATCTCACCCTGCGCGATCTGATGACGCTGCTCACCCGCATGGAAGAAAACTGGCCAGGCGATCTGGCAGCCATTTTCTCTGGTCACCATATGTTGCTGGACGATCCCGAGCTGTTTGATACCGCCTGCGGGATCCTGCGTAGCGAACACTGTACGGCGGAATATGCCTGGCAGCAGGTGCTGAGCAGCCTCAGCATGCAGTATCGGCAACTGGATGATGCCTATCTGCAGGCACGCTACATCGATATCGACGATCTCCTGCATCGCACGCTACGTCATTTGCTGCAAAGCCCGCTGACGTTGCCTGATTTCACCGCGCCTGCCATCCTGGTCGCCGACAATCTGTTTCCCTCAACGGTGCCGGAATTCGACCCGAACGTGGTGAAAGGCATTTGCCTGCGTGAAGGCAGTCCGCTCGCGCATGGCGCCTTGATCGCCCGCGAGATGGGCATCGCCTGGATATGCCAGCAGGGCGACGCGCTTGACGATGTGCAGACGGGTGAGCGGTTGACCCTTGATGTGGCGCAAAATCGCGTCGTCAGGGAAAGGAAAACCCTGTAACGTCGCAAAAAAAGGAGGGTAACAACGCGCCGGCGGCGATCCTGGACTACGATTTTCTCATGGTAGATACCGTTTTTCGGTACGCACTAAGGAGATGAATCAATGCATACCCCTGCTTTTTGCACGTCTGGTTTGCTGTCGTGGGTCATAAAATTAGCGGTTTCCGGCACCCTTCTGTCCTTCTCTTCACTGTCTGTGCACGCAGAAGAGATGCCGGTTACCCCGCCGCAACCGCCGGATATTTTGCTCGGCCCGCTGTTTAACGATGTGCAGAATGCCAGACTGTTCCCCGATCAAAAGACCTTTGCTGATGCCGTGCCAAACAGCGATCCGCTGATGATTCTTGCGGATTACCGGATGCAAAAAAATCAATCCAGTTTCGATTTACGCCACTTTGTGAGCGTCAACTTCACATTGCCAAAAGAGGGAGAAAAATACGTTCCACCGGAAGGACAATCGCTGCGTGAACATATCGACGGGCTGTGGCCAGTATTAACACGCTCTACCGAAAGCGCGGGAAAATGGGATTCGTTGCTGCCACTGCCTGAACCTTACGTGGTACCCGGCGGGCGCTTCCGGGAAGTCTATTACTGGGACAGCTACTTCACCATGTTGGGACTTGCCGAAAGCGATCACTGGGACAAAATTGCCGATATGGTGGCGAACTTTGCCTGGGAGATTGATGCTTTCGGTCATATCCCCAACGGCAACCGCACCTACTATCTGAGCCGTTCCCAGCCCCCCTTCTTCTCCCTGATGGTGGAACTGCTGGCGCAGCATGACGGCGACGATGCGCTGAAAAAATACCTGCCGCAACTGCAAAAAGAGTATCTCTACTGGATGGAAGGTGTCGAAACGCTGCAGGCAGGTCAACAGAACAAACGGGTGGTGAAACTGGATGATGGCACCATCTTGAACCGCTACTGGGATGAGCGGGATACGCCACGACCGGAATCCTGGGTTGAGGATATCGCCACGGCAAAAAGCAATCCAAACCGTCCGGCCACCGACATTTATCGCGATCTGCGCGCTGCGGCGGCATCCGGCTGGGATTTCAGTTCGCGCTGGATGGATAACCCACAGCAACTCGGCACGCTGCGGACCACCAGCATCGTTCCGGTCGATCTTAACGCGCTGCTGTACAAGATGGAAAAAATCCTCGCGCGCGCCAGCAAAGCCGCGGGGGATGAAGCAAAAGCCAACCAGTACGATTCGCTGGCGAACGCCAGACAGAAAGCGATTGAGCACTACCTGTGGAATGACAAAGAAGGCTGGTATGCGGATTACGATCTGAAGAGCAAGCAGGTGCGTAATCAACTGACCGCTGCCGCCCTGTTCCCACTGTATGTCAACGCGGCCTCGAAAGATCGCGCCAGCAAAATGGCCGTGGCCACTCGCGCGCATCTGCTGCAGCCGGGCGGGCTTGCCACCACCTCGGTGAAAAGCGGACAGCAATGGGATGCGCCAAACGGCTGGGCGCCGTTGCAGTGGGTCGCCACCGAGGGCTTACAGAACTATGGACAGAGTGAGGTGGCAATGGAGGTAAGCTGGCGTTTTCTGACCAACGTGCAGCACACCTACAATCGCGAGCAAAAGCTGGTGGAAAAATATGACGTCAGCAGCACAGGAACCGGCGGTGGCGGCGGTGAATATCCGTTACAGGATGGTTTTGGCTGGAGCAACGGCGTCACGCTGAAAATGCTCGATCTGATCTGTCCGAAGGAAAATCCATGCGACAACGTGCCGGAAAAACGTCCGGTGACTCGCCAGACCTCCACCGAACCGACACAAAAACAGGCAACGCCGTAATAGCCAACGCCTGACCGGCCTGGAAATACCAGGCCGGTTTTCGCTTCACGCGATCAGAAACGGTAGCTTGCCCCGACCTGAACGGTACGATCACGACCAATCCAGCAATTGGTGCTGTCGTAGCAACTGAAGGTTTCTTTGTTGGTGATATTCTGCGCGCTGGCTTTTAACGTCACGCCACGCAATGAAGGCAGCGCCTCGCCTAACTGATATGACACGGCGAGATCGTACTGCGTTGTGCCTCCGAGCTTACCGCTCTTGTTATCCGGCGCAATTTCCATCGGCCCGGTATAGCGCGCCCCTGCGCCCATTGTTAGCCCGCGCAGTATGGTCGCATCGAAGGTGTAATCGCCCCACAGATTAAACGCATTCTCCGGCACCTGTGTCGGGCGTTTGCCTTCGTATGTTTCGTCTTCAGTATTGATCGCATGAGTATAGGCGTAGTTGGCAACTAACGTGACGTTGTCACCTGGTCGGCTAATCACCGACAGTTCCGCGCCTTTTGATTCGATCTCCCCGGTCTGCCGATAATCCCAGGTTGGCGTGGCGGAAAGAACATTCTTCTGACGGATGTTAAACACGGATGCCGTCAGCGTGGTCGCGTAATCGGCCAGCAGGTATTTCACCCCGCCCTCCAGTTGTTTGCTGGTTGTCGGCTTCACCTCTTTTGACGTCAGCGTGCCCTGCGGTGAAATCGGTTTGAAGCCTTC
>NZ_JBFWLF010000018.1:0-9639 GCF_050252275.1 Citrobacter sp.
GACTTCGGTAGTCGATGCGCTAAACATCCCGGCAGTGGTCAATATCTTTGCGTCGTTGATTGCGTCTCCCGTCGTCGGAATGGTGATCGCAGGCGGCCTGATCTTCCTGCTACGCCGCTACTGGAGCGGCACTAAAAAACGCGATCGCATCCACCGTCTTCCTGAAGAACGGAAAAAGAAAGGCGGTAAAAAGAAACCCCCATTCTGGACGCGTATTTCGCTCATCTCCTCAGCGGCGGGCGTGGCCTTCTCTCACGGCGCGAACGATGGTCAGAAAGGGATCGGCCTGGTGATGCTGGTACTGGTGGGGATTGCGCCTGCCGGTTTCGTGGTGAACATGAGCGCTTCAGGCTACGAAATCACCCGCACGCGTGATGCTGTCAGCAATCTTGAAATATACTTTCAGCAGCACCCTGACGTGATAAAACAGGTAGTGGATAAGGCTCAACCGCTTACTGCACCGACAGCGAATTCCTCCTCAACCACCGAATTTCATTGCCATCCGGCGAATACGATGGATGCCCTGGGTCGCGTCAAAACACTGTTACCAGCAAACCTGGAGAGTTACGACACCTTAAGCGTGCCGCAACGCGGTCAGTTACGACGCATCATGCTGTGCATCTCCGATACGGCAGATAAAGTGGCAAAACTAGCGGATATCAGTCGTAGCGACGTGCATCTGTTGAAAAAACTGAAAACCGACATGCTGAGCACCATTGAATATGCGCCGATCTGGATAATCATGGCGGTCGCGCTGGCGTTGGGCATGGGGACAATGATCGGTTGGCGGCGCGTGGCCACCACAATTGGCGAGAAGATTGGCAAAAAAGGGATGACCTATGCCCAGGGAATGTCCGCACAGATCACGGCGGCGATCTCCATTGGTCTTGCCAGCTATATCGGGATGCCGGTTTCTACTACGCACGTGCTCTCTTCCGCCGTCGCAGGAACGATGATCGTCGACGGCGGCGGATTACAGCGGAAAACCGTCACCAGCATCGCAATGGCCTGGGTATTCACGTTACCAGCGGCGATTTTGCTGTCCGGGTTTCTGTATTGGGCTTCCCTGCGACTTATCTAAGTCAACTGCCGGCTTAGCGAAACGGAATATACCTGAGAATGCCCAGCTCGCCAGACTGGGCATCAATACTTACTGAGGATGAAAGCTAACGGCGGGCTGATTACCTTCAGTGTGATGATAGCCACGAGCAGCCATAAACGCGGTTATCGCTTTTTCCGCATCCGCCAGCACTTCATCCAGCGGCTGATTAGCATCGATATCAACCAGAGGCGCACCGCCAAAGGTCAGTTGCGGTGTTATCGCGATTTTTCTTGCCAGCGCTTCTCTACGGTGATCGGGTTTGCGTGCACAAGCAACGTCGAGATCAACATTCAGTTTTATCACTAAATCCGGCTTATGGCTGGCCATCCAGTGAAACGCCGAGCGTTCTTGTTCGGCCAACCAACTCACGAAGCGACTCCCCTCTGTATTGGCGGGAAATACGGTACCATCATAAGCGCCGGGGATTTGTATCTGAGGGTAGCGATCGGCTAACACAATGAGGCCCTGCCGACGACACGTCAGCATATGGCGAAACCGCAATAACCGACGCGCAACGAAAAACATAATCACTAATGCAGGTACCACTCCAGGTAATTTTTTTGCAGTTTTAACTTTATTACGTTCGATAACGTTACCTAATGAATTACCCATTAACGGTAATTTAACCACGGCGCGCCCTACATTTCCCGCCTGTTTACCCAGATGAACTTTTTCAGTCGGGCCATATTTCTGCAAACAGATAACAAGATGTTCGCAGACCGTTGTTTTCCCCGAACCATCGCTGCCAATAACGGCTATTAGCGGAGGTTTAATTGATTGCATAAATGCACCCTTAAATAAAAATACCCACCATGAATAATTTATTATCCGATTCTCCTTTCGGATATAATTGTTAATACTAAAACGACAATTACCCATTGTCACAACTTTATTGAACAGATATTCTTGGCACACAACCGCCGCCCTCAATTAATTATTTAAACTGGATCTTTCGTGAGTCAATATACTATTCCCACTATACCTCCCCCTTTCGCACGGGTGATTGCTATAGTCGGTTGCGATGGTTCAGGTAAATCAACCCTGGCAGCCAGCCTGACGTCGCATCTCGCCCTACAGTTGCCAACAAAACAGCTTTATCTCGGGCAGTCCTCTGGTCGTATTGGTGAATGGATTGAACATTTGCCTGTTGTCGGGGCGTTGTTGGGGCGTTATCTGCGAAAAAAAGCGGCACACGTACACCAGAGTCCTTCTGCGCCGCCAGGAAACATCACGGCGCTGGTGATCTTCCTGCTCTCTTGCTGGAGAGCATACAAATTCCGCAGCATGCTAATTCAGAGTCGGCAAGGCACGCTGTTCATCGTCGATCGTTATCCCCAGGCGGAAGTGCCCGGTTTTCGCTTCGACGGGCCACAGTTGGCCAAAACGGCTGGCGGTAATCGGTGGGTACGACTCCTGAAAGCCCGTGAACTCCAGTTGTACCAGTGGATGGCCTCCTGGCGGCCTCTGCTGTTGATCCGGCTGGATATCGATGAAGAAACCGCCTTCTCACGTAAGCCTGATCATCCCCTTGCCGTGCTCCACGAGAAGATCGCGGTCACGCCGCATCTGACGTTCAACGGAGCACCAATCCTCGAACTGAACGGTCGGGAGTCGGCGGATAAAATTCTTACTGAGTCATTACGCTCAATTCAGACCTCTCTTCGCGATCACCGGATCGGATTTGCGAGTCCTTTTTAAGACGGAACGACATGGACACAGAGAACTTAAGCCCCCAGAACGGGCCATTACCGGAATATATTCCGGGACTGATTGCCGTGGTGGGCTGTGATGGCACCGGTAAATCCACGCTGACGGCGGATTTGGTAAAAAACCTGCAGCAAAAGTGGGTAACTGAACGCCGCTATCTGGGACTTGTTTCCGGAGAAGATGGCGACAAAATCAAACGTCTGCCGCTTATCGGGACATGGCTTGAACGACGACTGGCGACCAAGTCGTCAAAAACGCAGAGCATGAGTACCCGGGCTCCCGCACTTTGGGCGGCGTTAATTATGTACGGATTCTCGCTACGCCGGATGGCTAACTTACGCAAGGTCCGGCGACTGGCGCAAAGCGGCGTGCTGGTGATTAGCGATCGCTACCCTCAGGCCGAAATTTCCGGTTTTCATTATGACGGACCGGGGATTGGCGTCGAACGCGCAACGGGCTGGGTGAAAACCCGCATGGCGAGGCGCGAATCCCGCCTGTATCAGGAAATGGCGTTATATCGTCCTGAACTCATCATTCGTCTTGATATCGATATTGGTACCGCATTTTCCCGTAAGCCCGACCACGACTACAACGAGCTGCGCGACAAAATCGACGTCATGATGAAGCTCACCTACAACGGCTCGAGAATTCTCGATCTGGATTCCAGAGCGCCCTACCGCGAGGTGCTGGAAAAAGCACTGACAGCCGCCTCCGTTACGGCCCGGGATTCTCAGCGCAGGCGCGTTTTATCACAACACGCCAGCGTCCTGCCCGAAATCGGGGAGCACCCATAGCAAAAGAATCTCTGAACTCAGGCACGTACGCGTCACTGGCCTGAGATTTTATGCTGGGCGGGTTTGCCCCTGCTGAGTGATCATTAACAGGTCTGGCGGTTTTTTATCCCATGAAAAAGTGGTTTGCTGATGGCGCGTTTCGCACCATCATTCGTAACAGCGCCTATTTAGGCTCCAGCAATGTGGTGAGCGCCCTGCTGGGGTTACTGGCGCTTTCCTGCGCCGGTAAAGGGATGACGCCTGCGATGTTCGGCGTGCTGGTCATTGTTCAGTCGTACACCAAAGCCATTAGCGATTTTGCCAAATTCCAGACCTGGCAACTGGTCGTTCAGTACGGCACACCCGCGCTGGAAAATAATAATCAGCAGCAGTTCCGCGATGTGATCTCTTTTTCCTTTAGCCTGGATATCGCCAGCGGTGCTGCGGCGATCCTTTGCGGGATGGGGTTACTGCCGTTTCTTTCGCATTCATTAGGCCTCGATGCCGACAGCTTTTGGCTGGCAATGCTGTACTGCACGCTGATCCCTTCAATGGCCTCATCAACCCCAACGGGGATTTTGCGGGCGGTAAACCGTTTTGATTTGATTGCCGTACAGCAGGCCACCAAACCTTTCCTGCGCGCGCTGGGCAGCGTTATCGCGTATTTCGGCGATTTTGGGTTTGCCGGTTTTGTGATCACCTGGTACGCCTCCAGCCTGGTCGGCGGCACAATGTACTGGTGGTTTGCCGCGCGCGAACTGCGTAGCCGGAATATTCACGGTGCGCTACGCCCACGACTGTTTAAGTCGGCGCGCCGCCTTGAAGGCGCATGGAATTTTGTCTGGGCAACCAACTTTGCCCACACGATCTGGTCTGCGAGAAACTCCTGCAGCACGGTATTGGTGGGTGTCGTTCTCGGCCCTGCCGCCGCCGGGCTGTTTAAAATTGCGATGACTTTCTTTGATGCGACAGGAACGCCAGCACAGCTGCTTGCAAAGAGCTTTTATCCCGAAGTGATGCGCTTAGATCCGCGCAGCAAAAAGCCGTGGCAACTGGGAATGAAATCCGCGTTGCTGGCCGGCGGGATTGGAATCGTCGTAGCACTTGCGGTGGTGATTGTTGGTAAGCCGCTTATTTCGCTGGTTTTTGGCGTCAAATACCTCCAGGCGTATGACCTCATCCAGATTATGCTTGGTGCAATTATCGTCTCAATGTTGGGCTTTCCTCAGGAATCGCTGCTGCTTATGTCCGGCAAACAGCGGGCTTTTCTGACCGCACAGACCCTGGCTTCTATCGCCTACATAGTCCTGCTACCAGGGCTGTCGCATCTCTTTGGCGTAATCGGCGCGGCATTTGCTTATTTCGCCGGACAATGCCTGGATGTGCTGCTTTCCCTGATCCCGACATTACACGCCTATCGCCATCGTCAGCGCTTGCCATTTACCGCAGGCAAAGAGACTCACTCATGACACACGAAAAATTCTCGCCAGACGTTCTTCAACGCCTCTTTGCGGCGGTGGAAGAAGACGACATCGTTGATCGCCATGCCGCGCTACCGGAACATATTCATACCTACTGCACCGAGGAAAATATCCGTCGCTGTTATGATTTGTGCCTGCAGTTTTGGGAGGAGGGTTTTACCCGAACGGACTTACTGCATTTGGTGCTGAAACAATTACGCGGCGGCGAGCTGTCAGATAACGAACGGATGCAGTACAAATACATTCGCGCGCGTTATAAGCATTTACGTTTCGCACTGCGTCTCTATCGCAAGAACCACCAGGCAGGCCGTTTATTTAGCAAAACCACCGTTTTTCTCGGCCACTTCCAGGACGGGTTTCGTAACGGAAATAAAACGATTATTGCCACCTATGGAAAGCGCTTGCGTCTTTTCCTGAGCCTTCCCGTCTGGTGGGTTGTCCAGTATTCCTTACACCACAGTCAGCCAGAAACGGCCAACGGATTTACCACCTATTGTCAGGCGCAAATGCGCACGCTACGGGATCTGCTGGCCCAACCGCAACTGACAGGACGTGAATTCCACACTATGCGAAAAATCATCAGTCAGCAGGTTTCTTATTTCGATACGTTACGCTCTCTCGAACCTGACAATCACGATGCTCGCGCCATCTCCCGCTTTCTGGCTGCTATTAACGGTCTGATGGGAGACCGCCATGATGAGATGGTGGCCGATGCAATGGAAATGCGAACACCGTACGACGAGCCCTGCGCACTGAATGGCGATATTCGTGGCCGTATAGAGCAATGGCTCGCCCGTTATCCTCTGTAGATTGCCCGACACAGGATTCTCCATCCCGACTCAGCGAAATAAAGGATTTGCGATGCTGATACGTCGATTATTGATGATTTCACTTCTGCTCTCGCCATGGCTGGCGTCAGCACATAACTTTGTCGGTGGCCAGCCGGTTAAGCCCATTGTCATTACGGATCGCGGCGAATTACTGCTGGATAATCGCGATACGTTTAGCTACCGAACCTGGAATAGCGGTGAACTGGCAGGAAAGGTGCGCATTGTTCAGTATATTGCCGGGCGAAAATCGGCAAAAAAGAAAAACGCAATGTTGATAAAAGCCGTTAAGGCCGCCCATTTCCCTCTGGACCGCTTTCAACCGACCACCATCGTGAATACCGATGATGTGATCTTTGGTTCTGGTTTCTTTGTTCTCGGCAAGATAGAAAAAAACAAACGTCGCTACCCGTGGGCACAATTTATCATCGACAGCAGCGGACTGGGACGCAAAACCTGGCAACTCAATGAGATGAGTTCAACCATTCTGGTGCTGGATAAAGAAGGCCGCGTCTCGTGGGCTAAGGATGGTGATCTGACGCCGAAAGAGGTGCATCAGGTCATCGCGATGGTACAAAAGATGGTTAACGAATCGCCAGGCCTGTGATGAAATTAATTGAACACTACATCATGACCGGTATTTGTCGACTGGTGGTGACACTTGTGGGCTTTCTGATTTTTATTTTCGCCTGCTATTGCGCACAGCGCTACCTGACCGAAGCGGCCAACGGGACATTAGCCCTCGGCGTTGTGCTGAATGTTGTCTTCTATAAAGTTTTGATTGCGCTGGAGATGTTGCTTCCGGTCGGTCTGTATGTATCCGTCGGCGTCACCCTTGGTCAGATGTATACCGATTCGGAAATGACGGCGATAGCCGCCGCTGGTGCCACGCCTTCACGCCTTTATCTCGCCGTGATGTTCCTCGCCATTCCATTGAGTATTCTGGTGTTGCTCCTGTCTCTGTACGGCAGACCCTGGGCTTACGCACAAATATATCAGTTAGAACAGCAGTCGCAGTCAGAGCTGGATGTCCGTCACCTGCAGGCAAGAAAGTTTAACGTCAACAACAATGGACGGATGATCCTCGCCCGTCAGATTGACCCCGACACGGCTCATTTGAATGATGCGCTGATCTACACCGCCTCTGCCAGTAAAACCAGTATCTTCAGGGCCAACAGCGTGGACGTTGTTGATCCCTCCTCCACGACGCCCTCAGTGATGTTGCACTCCGGTACCGCCTATGTCCTGGATCATCAGGGCCGTGATGATAACGAGCAACTTTTCCGCAATCTCAAACTGAATATGAAACCGTTCGACCAGAATGGCGAGGTCAAACGCAAGGCGAAATCCATACAGACGCTCGCTCGTTCCTCTGCACCGGCGGATACCGCTGAACTGCAATGGCGGGAAAGTCGCGGAGTCTGCGCGTTACTCATGGGGCTGCTGGCAGTCCCGTTAAGCCGCGTCAGGCCACGCCAGGGACGGTTTTCCACACTGCTCCCGCTCACGCTCTTATTCGTCATCATTTTTTATGGCGGTAATATATGCCGTACGCTGGTTGCCAACGGTGCGTTGCCCATCACGCCGGGACTGTGGCTGGTCCCCCTGCTCATGCTGTCAGGTCTGGTGATTCTGTTGATTCGCGACGGCACGCTGCGATGGAAAACGTATAAATGAAAATCTTCAGTCGCTATATCATACGCAATCTCTTTTTAGGATTTGCGGCGGCTGCAGGGTTACTGCTTCCCCTGTTTACCACCTTTAATCTGATCGGCGAACTCGATGATGTGAGTCCAGACGGATACCGCTGGACGCAGGCGGTGATGGTCGTGTTGATGACATTGCCGAGGACCCTTATCGATCTTGGTCCGTTTATCGCTTTGCTCGGTGGCATTATCGGATTGGGACAGTTGTCGAAAAGCGGGGAATTAACCGCCATACGCACCACGGGATGCTCAATTTTCAAAATCGCCATAGTGACGCTAAGCGCGGGACTGATGCTAATCGTTGCCCTCGGCGTCATTGATGAATGGATTGCCTCGCCGATGCAACAACAGGCGTTGCAGATTAAAACGCGCTACAGCAATCACGATACGGCAGGAAACATTCTGTGGGCCCGGCGCGGCAATGTGTTTGTGACGGTAAAATCGCTGGATGCGCATCGCCAGCCAGAAGGCATTGAGCTCTTTTACTACCGGGCGGACCACTCTCTGCAACGGTATATCTATGCGCGAACCGCCACCATTTCAGATAACGGCGTCTGGCGGCTTGAGGGTGTCAATCAAAAAGCGTGGGCCAACGGTAAGGAGACAATCGAGACGAAAGAGAACGTCGTGTGGTCATCTTTGTTCGCGGACATGAGTCTTGAGGAACTCACCCTGCCCAGCAGCAGTTTTTCAGTTAAACAACTCAGTCATTATATTTCCTACCTGAAGAGTACAGGTCAACCCAGTCTCGAATTTACGCTGGCGTTGTGGCTAAAGCTGGGACATCCGCTTTTAATCCTGGCGATGATTTTACTGGCGATCCCTTTCACCTTTAGCACCCCCCGCGCTCCCGGACTCGGGAGTCGACTGGCCGTCGGTGTGATCGTTGGTCTACTTACTTACGTCTGTGACCAGATCATCGTCAACCTGGGACTGCTCTATTCCCTGAACGTGCAAATGACAACGCTGGCACCGCCAATATTGCTCCTGGCGGTGGCATTAATACTGGTTTATCGATTCGATCGCCAACCCTGATATCGCAACATTCATCAGACGGCGTGATGGACAGGAGTAAGACATCGCAGCAGATATTCTCAGGAAGAATATCTGCTGCGCAGAGCGGATTATTTTTTCAGCTGTGCAAATGCCTGAATAATCGCGTCAATCTGCTCGTAGGTATGTGCGGCATTAACACTGCAACGCAGCAACGTAATCCCGGCGGGGGCAGCCGGTGGCAAAATGAGATTCACATAAACGCCAGCGGCGATCAGTTCTCGCCAGATACGCAGTCCCTCTTCTTTTGCGCCAATAATCACCGGCACCACAGGGCTGATGTGCGAACTCAGCTCATAGCCCAGTTTCTCAAGCCCTTCATACAGTCGCGCTGCGTTATCCCACAGCTTTTGGCGCAGCTCCGGTTGTGTTGCGATCGTTTTCAACGCAGAGCGGACGGTTGCAATGCTCGACGGCGATGGGGATGCGGTGAAAATGTAGGGACGACTGGCGTAACGCAGGACATCCATGCCCTGATCGCCGACGGCAAAACCACCAATAGAAGCCAGGCTCTTACTGAAGGTTCCCACAATAATATCAACATCCTGCTCCACACCGGCGGCTTCCGCCAGTCCCCGTCCCTTCGCGCCCATCACGCCGAAGGAATGGGCTTCATCGACAATTAAAAAGCCACCCAACCGTTTTTTGATCTCGACAATATCGACCAGTGGCGCAATGTCGCCCAGCATGCTGTAAATGCCTTCGACAATGATGATTGCGTCTTTGGCGCGCTCACCAAGGCGCATCATGCGCCGCTCGAGATCTTTCGCGTCATTATGGCGAAAGCGGATAATTTCAGCTCCACCTAACGCGCAGGCATCATAAATGCTGGCGTGGCTGTCAGCGTCCAGCAATACCACGGCATTGTGACTGGCAAGCGTGCTGATAATCCCCAAATTCGCGGTATAGCCTGTGGAGAATACGATGGCTGATGGTCGCTCAAAAAACACGGCAATCTCCTTTTCTAAGGCTAAATGTGGTCCATAGCTG
>NZ_JBFWLF010000018.1:9649-27185 GCF_050252275.1 Citrobacter sp.
CCTGTCCCCTGACTGGCTAAAGCGGCCTGCCCCTCGGCAATCGCCTGTGGATTAAAGGTGAGCCCCAGATAGTTATTCGTACCTGCCAGAATAATTTTTTGGTTGCCAATCCGTCCTTCCGTTGCGGAAAACACCTCATCGATACAGGTGCCAAATGGGTTAATTCCTGCCATGCTAAATTGTTCTCGCTCGCAGGCCAGGCGCGAAAATTTATCATAGAGACTCATTGATACTCTCCAGATAAGGGATTAACGCTTCCATTAATTGCGCCGGGGTTCTGACATCCAGCAAAATATTAATAGGGATGGAAATGTCGAATTTATCTTCCAGCAACATTAATAAATCCATAACTTTAATCGATTCCAGCCCAAGATCATTAACCAGATCGCTGTCAGGATGGATATCTACGCCGCTTTCGACCATACCCTGTAAACACTCAAGGGTGTAATCCATTACTTCTTCATGATTTAACATAGAAAATAACATACCTGTAATATAAATAATTAAAATAACCCCTGCCGTAACGCATATTCCAGGCTAACCCGGGGAAACCAATTTATTTTCTCGCACAGAGATTTATTATTTGCCGACCAGTCAGAGTGGATTAACTCACAAACTTTACTCCTGGTTAACATCGGTTCTTTTCCGGCAAACCGACTGATTAACGTACTCGCGTCGGCAAACAATGTGAGTAACGGTAACGGAATGGTTACGGTGCGAACCGGTCCGTTGCGCACTGCGACCGCAATTTCCTGAATGCGTTGCCAGTTGTAGCCACCGGCAACACCATCGCAGAGTTCATACGGATAAACCGGCATCCGGTCGGCCATGAGCCATTGACTGACAGCCTGCGCTAAATCGCTCACGTGCAAAAATGACAAACGGGCTTCGGCAGCGCCAAAACGCGGAAGGTAACCGCGCAGCATCGCGCGAAACAGTGGTGTTAGCTCTTTGTCACCGGGTCCATATACTGCCGTAGGACGAAAAATCCCCAGCGTAATTTCTGCGGCCATCGTCGTTAGCCGTTGTTCTGCGACATACTTGGAATTTGCATACCATGAGAGTTCCGGGTGACGTGCTGCAAGCGACGAGATAAACAGAAAGCGTCGACAGCTGCCGCTCTCTTTCGCGGCCTGCATCAGCCGTTGGCTGCCTTCAACATTGCAGCGGGTGAAGATCGCTTCTGTGTGTCCGCGAACCTGCCCTGCACAGTGGATGACATGTTCCGCCCCGGCGACCAGTTGCGCCAGTGCCTCACTGTCTTCCAGCGCCCCCCGGATCCAGACAAGATTATCACGCACGTCGTGGCGAATCGTTCGGGTTAACGCCCGAACGGCAAAACCGCGGGACAGCAGGTCATCAATAATATGCTTCCCGATAAAGCCGGTTCCACCTGTCACCGCAACCGTGATGCTCATTGCGAGTATCCCGGCATAGGGATCGGTGGGTTAAGCGACTCAGCAAAGAGATTCAGGTAGCGTTTTTTCGCTTCCGCACGCGCCGGTTTCCCGGATGATGTCCGTGGAATACTGTGCGGCGGCAAGAGTTCGATGCTAACAGAAACCCCAAACTCGCTTTGTACCCGTGCGGTCAGGCTATGGACGATCTGCGCCCGACGTTCTTCACAACTGACCCGGCACTGGATCTGTAAAATAATCCGTTCCTGAGACGTCACAAATGCTATCGCATCGCCGGAATGTATTTCCGGTTCCTGTTCCGCAATATACTCAATATCCTGTGGCCAGATATTCCGACCACGAATAATGATCAGATCTTTTATACGTCCCGTCACGTACAGGTAGCCATCCAGAAGATAGCCCAGATCCCCGGTATCCAACCATCCCGTTGACTGGATATCCTTCTGCGAAACCGGATCCTGAAAATAACCACTCATCAGACTCGGACCGGAAATGCAGATATGGCCAACGTCTCTTTCAGGCAATGGGCTCCCAACTTCGTTACGAATTTCAATGCGGTGGCCGGGAAGTGCTTTACCGCAATTCACGAATGTAGATATCGCCCGGGTACTTTTCGTCGGCGCAACCGCTTTACCCTGGCATTCGAGTATGTCGCGATCGACATCGTTCACCTGTGAACCGGAGGCTTCATCAGAAAAGCTCACCGCCAGCGCATTTTCAGCCAAACCATAGCACGGCATGAATGCTTTGCTGTCAAATCCCGCGCGCTTGAAACAATCGCCAAACTGATTCAGTTGTCCGGCGGAAATGGGTTCTGCCCCCACTCCGGCTACGCGCCAGCAGGAGAGATCCAACCCGGCAAGTTCGTTGTCATTGATACGACGCAGGCATAAATCGTAACCGAAAGGCGGCGCAACGGAGACGGTGCAGCGGTTCTGACTGATTAATTTCAGCCACTGCAGCGGGCGCATAGCAAAATCCTGGGTGCGCAGATAGTCAACGGATAGCTGAGTCGCCACAGGCGTAAGCAGAAAGCCCACCAGCCCCATATCATGATAAAAAGGCAGCCAGGATACGCAACGGTCACTGTCTCGCAATTTGATTCCATCATGGCTAATCACATGCAGATTCGCCATAACTTCACGGTGAGTAATAATGACGCCACGAGGAAAACGCGTGCTGCCTGAGGTGTACTGAAGGTAAGCAATATCGTCTGGCGACGGTAATGGCAGCTCAATATCCTTTTCCGGCAGCGCATTAAATTGCGCATTGCTGAGAATGTGGATTGCCGCACTATGCTCGTTGACCACATTTATCAGCGACAACCATTGGTCACTGCTGATGATAGCCGCAGGCTGACAACTGGCGAGCAGGCCCTGCAATTTCGCGGAATAAGAATCGCGTTGTCCAACCCCCATAGGAATGGCCAGCGGTACCGCCACCAACCCCGCATACTGACACGCAAAAAAGGCTTCGACAAAACCGACGCTGGTTTCCGCAATCAGCGCGACGCGATCGCCCTTGTTGAGATTCAATGAAAGCAACCGTCTGGCTCCGGCTTTAGCCCGCATTTTTAGCTCTCGGTATTCCAGTACTGCTTCAGGCTGAATGCGTCGATCATAAAAATTCATTCCTGCATTTCCCAAAGCGGCATAGTCCAGAGCTTCCACCAGGGTTGAAAAGTCAGCATAACGCATAGGAATAGAATGAGTTGAGATTCTATTGGACATATACACCATGAAAATGTTTGAATTTAAAATCGATGGATATACAAAACAAATAATCGGCGGGTGATAATATAAATTAAATAGTCATTAAACAGTATCTCTTTTTTGGCTAAAAGATCATCAACAAAATAAATGTTTTTCTGCATTTCAATTTCAATAATTATGATATTACCCAGCTAAATATTTTATTTCATTCTCCGAAGGGAGAGTTATCATTAAACGCCCTGTCCGCCTCCAGCCTTACGTTTTACCGTCCTGTTTTATCACCAACCGCATTAAGTGGTAAAAGGGAGAAAGAAACATTCAGTAATTTATTTCGTTTCGACTGACAACATAGCAGTCAGTGTAATTATGTTTATTTCTGCACTTTTTATTTAAGGCTGTTTATGATCCAGATACAAAAAGTCATGAATAAACATGACCTCAACACGTTTATCTCTTTCCCTTCTTCACTTTATTGCGCCGACGACAGCTGGATCGACCCCTTGCACCTTGAACGCGCAGAGCATCTGTCCGCGAAAAATCCGGGTTCTGAACATATTCGTTGGCAGGCATGGATCGCTAAAAAAGCAGGACGGGTCGTCGGACGCATCACGGCACAAATTGACACCCTGCATCGCAAACGGTATGGCAACGACACGGGTCATTTTGGCATGCTCGATGCCATCGACGACCCTGAGGTCTTTAGCGCACTGTTTGCCGCCGCCGAATCATGGCTGAAATCCGCCGGGGCGCAAAAAATCACCGGACCTTTTAGCCTGAACATTAACCAGGAAAGCGGCCTTCTGGTTGATGGCTTTGAGACGCCGCCCTGCGCGCTGATGCCACACGGGAAACCCTATTATGGCGCTCACGTGGAACAACTGGGATACACAAAGGGAATCGATCTGCTGGCCTATTGGATGCAGCGCACAGATTTATCTTTCTCACCGTCGCTGGTCCGACTGATGGATCAGGTGCGTCAAAAGGTCACCATTCGCAGCATCAACCGTAAGCGGTTTAGTGAAGAAATGCAGATTCTGCGTGAAATTTTCAACTCCGGATGGCAGCACAACTGGGGATTTGTCCCCTTCACGGAACACGAATTCGCCTCCATGGGCGAGCAGCTCAAATTCCTTGTTCCGGACGATATGATTCACATTGCTGAAATAGATTCGGTGCCTTGCGCCTTTATCGTTGGCCTGCCGAATATTAATGAGGCGATCGCCGATCTCAACGGTCGGCTGTTGCCTTTCGGCTGGGCCAAACTGCTCTGGCGACTAAAAGTGAGCGGTGTGCGCACCGCGCGGGTGCCTCTGATGGGCGTTCGTCAGGAATATCAGTTCAGCCGCATTGGCCCGGTCATGGCTCTGCTGTTAATAGAGGCATTACGCGACCCGTTTGCCAGACACCATATTGACGCGCTGGAGATGTCCTGGATTCTGGAGTCAAATAGCGGGATGCGTACAATCCTGGAACGCATCGGCGGAGTTGCCTATAAGCGCTATCGCCTGTACGAAAAACAACTCTGACTGCGGTCTGAAGAAGCAAACGCGGGTATCAGTAAGTTCCCTCTCTAAAGTAGGTCTTAGCCCATAATGTATGTTTTTCTGCTAACAGGCGTCGCAGTAAATGTTCGGTTTTAATGGCCCACGTCACGTAGCCAAAGCCATTCAATTCACGAACGTCAATCCTGACGTAACCCGGAAGGGCTTATCATCTGTATAGAATATCAGTCTGATGCGGCAAGGGGGGCCCCCTGCCGGATCTCCCTTGCCATAGACGTGCTGAACAGGACACGCGAAAAAGGAATCCGTAAGGATTCCCTTTTCTGTTACGTTTCAGTGCCCGTTGATCGTTTCATTCACTTCTGAGCCTGGTGGAAAATCCGCCACAGAAAGGACAATATTCAGGCCCTGAGGCCGGAATGTTGTTGAATGAATCAGCATATATTTATACCAGCGAAAAAATAACCGCTTATCCCTTACGTTAATACGTTCAAGAATACTGTACAACCTTGAGTATATCGACTTCTGGCTCAACCCCAGATATTGCGAAGCGTCAGCATAGGTATCCAGACAAACAATCGCATTGAGCGTGTGTTTATCCGCCCGATTCATCTTCGCCATAAACTGGCAGAACTCACACGTCTGCTCCCCACTGTTAGCCTGCGCATCCTTAAGTTTTTCAATAATCAGACTAATAGAATCACTATAGTTTATATGTTGTTTCAGGAACAAATTATCTTGTTTGTCTGAAATACTCACTAATGTATATTCAGCGACTATGGCGCAACAGCATCGTGTTTGTACCCACATTGCAGGAAGAAAGCAGAATGGTTTCCGATCTGACGGCCTCGCTGCCCGATTTTTTATTTCACTCAGCGCAAGAGCGATCAGTGGAGAAATTTTATCATCGACAACCACGTTATCCCTCCTTGTATCGCTATTCGCAAATATACACTTAACTTAAAAAAAACTGCCAAATGATATAACTGTTCAATCTAATACATCATGATAGGAAAAAACTATCACTATTCTTATTTCTATCGTCACACCAGATCGGAATTTTAACAATAACCAATGAATAGATATAAATATCAATAAGTTATAAAAAACAAAAAAGTCACATCATATAACAAAAAAGAAAACAAAAAGAAACAACAAATCAACACAACAACGTGTTACATCATAAAAAAACCAGGATTATTTAATCGCCAACCAGGAAAATAAATAAATCACAGCATCAATCTTAGGAATTATCAAAAATACATTTTAAGAATCTTCTGAAAGCGTGGAATTATCCTACAAACACAAGAGAGGAGAATGTTAATTATTAACAAGTAATTATTTAGCGCATTTAAAAACAGGGCCTAATCTTTTATGGATTATTAAATAATTATTATAACCGCGTCACAGAAACAATCCATTTTCGCTGTTTTAACGATTAATTGTGGACGCACCTGGCCGGACGTCTTTGTGAGACAGAAAGGAAGAAGGTTTCAGGTGTGATAATTATGTATTACGGTCGTTGCTTTCGCCACGACGCTTCTCTTCTGGGGAGAATACGACATAGCCCTCAGGCTATGCCGCATAACTTACTTTATCGTGCGATTAACGCAAATACGCCCCAACCGAAGTATTCCCGGGTGTAGGTGACATGGCGTTCAGGCGCTATCGTCAACTCCGCGCGAACTTCATCGGCAAAATCATCCTCTGCATTAGCTTCTAACCAACGGCGCATTGTCAGCCATTTCGCCGCTTCATATCGGTCCCAGCCCTCCTGGTCTGCCAGTACCATTTCCACAACGTCATAGCCAAGTTTGTCGAAAGAGGCGACGAGCCCAGGAAGGGTGAGAAAATCAGCCTTCGACGAAACACCACAGGCCTGGGCGATCTCTTCCGTTGCGGGAACCTGACGCCAGTAAGGTTCACCGATCAGTATCATTCCGCCAGGCTTGAGGCTTTTTGCCAACAGCCCGACGCTTCCGGCTACGCCACCGGCAATCCAGGTCGCGCCAACACAGGCCGCCACGTCGCATTTTTCGTCCGTAACGTAACCCGCCGCGTCGTTATGAATAAAATGGACGCGTTCGCTGACGCCAAGCTCTTCAGCACGCTGTTTTGCCTGGGCGGTAAAAAGCTGGCTCATGTCGATACCGGTACCGTTAATGCCGTGATCGCGCGCCCAGGTGCAGAGCATCTCACCAGAACCACTGCCGAGATCAAGAATGCGCGTTCCCGGCTTCATGCGTAACACCCGGCCCAATGTGGCATACTTTTCCGGCGTAAACGGGTTATGAATGCGATGTTCGCTTTCGCTAATCGTAAAAATACGTGGGATATCCATTAGTTAATTCCTTTCATTGCGTTACGAGTAAGAGAGCGTTCAGTCTGTTTGTTATTCACGCCAGTGCTCCGGTTTCATTAAGGCCTGCGCACATTGGATGTCGCCGGCACGATCAAAGGGTTGTGCTGAGAGGGATTGCATCATCCAGCAGGCCTTATGTTCCTCCGCAATGGGGTAAGGCGCGGGAAAACCTTTGTCTCCTGCACAGGGTTCAAATCCATGTCGCGGATAGTAAGTGGCATGACCGAGAACAAAAACGCACTGGCATCCCATCGAACGTAAGTGTTCTATACCGGTACGAATCAATAATCCGCCCACGCCCCTCCCCTGGTATTCAGGGATGACCGCCAGGGGAGCAAGGATATGCATCAGAGGGGAATCCATTTCTCCTTTGAATGTCGCCCGGGTAAACAGGATATGCCCGACGGCGTTACCTTCCTGTCTGGCCAGTAACGATAACGCTGGACGCGCAGTGTCGTCCTCGAGCAAAGAAACCACCAGGCAGGCCTCTTTACTGTAGCCAAAGGCGCGGGTTTCGACTTCCCGGATGTCGTTGGTATCACTTTCATCGGTAATATGAATAGTGAAGTTGCGTGTTGTCATAACGCTCTCCTTAGCGGTTATCTGGCTGAGCACGCACGTTGTTCAGCCCGGTGGTATTAATGCGGTACGGCTGACCATTGACGGATTTGATCAGCTTTTTGGTTTTGAGTTTTTTGAAGACGGCAAGTGTACAGTCGGCGAGCAGCAGCCCTTCGCGACTGTAGCATTCAACGGCGGTGACGCGGCCTGACGCATCGCGGACGTGCGCAATACGTCCACCTTTGGCGAGAACGTGTAAGGTACGTTGTTCCTGACGGGATAAATTCATACTGGAAAACCTGTTTAATCATCATGTGCAAAACGTGCAAACACACAGCGGTGTCCGCATTCGATTTCGGCGCATTGATAATCAGTCCGGCCTGAAAAGGTCGGGGAAACTGATTATCAGATGATTACATTCTCCAGCATCAAAGCCTCGGGTTGAGTTGAAAGGTATTTACGAGGTGAATGGTAACACGTAATTTCAGCAGGGATATGCACAGGTCGGAAAAATGTGATCGCCGTCGAAATCACACCCGTCGTCGCGGACATTGCCTCATTTACCATCGCAAGCCATATTTGCGAAGATGAGGATAACCGAGATTGAGCGCCAGATTCAGGGTCGCGCCCCCCATTGCCTGCCGCTACCGACAGGCAATAGAAACGTACTTACCGCTGATGCGTTGCCGCTTTCATGCTCATCACAAATGCCTTTAACTCAGCCAGCATCGTTTCCTCATTATCTCTGTTTTTCTCAATAATCCTGACGATGGCAGAGCCTGAAATGGCCCCCGTCGCACCAGCGTTAATTGCATCCGCCACCTGATCGGGCGTGGAAACCCCAAACCCCTGCAGTGTCGGTGGAGCCTGTTGCATAAGATATGTTCAGCATTCGTCTGCATAGTAGACAAACGCCAGCTTATTGCCGTCGGGATCTCTGACATAGGCGCTATGAAAGCCTTGTCCATACTGTGGTCTGTGACCCGGCGCGCCTTCATCCGTGCCGCCCAGGCGAAGAGCGAGCGCGTGAAGTTGTTGGATATGTTCGACGGATCGGGCATTCAGCGCCACCATCGTGCCATTTCCGACACCTGCGGCCTGGCCATCAAAGGGTTTGCCAACGCACAATCCGGTGGTGTGGTTTTCACTGAACATCCCCCATGATGCGCCCTCTTCGCCGCGGCCTGCTTTCGGGTGCCCAAGCAGCTCCATTAACGGATCGTAGAAACCGATCGCACGTGGCAGATCGTTCGTACCCAGCATGATGTAAGAAAACATACTCCCTCCTCATTTGATGTCGCAGGGATTATCCGCTTGATCCCCCTGCGGGCGTCACCGTCAAGTTACGTGTGACTAACATACCGAACGGCAGCGAGTCGTTAAGCGCGTCAGATCAATAGAACAGACCTATACCGTAATGAAAATTGATTGAACTTATATCCCCGGCGATCGCCGTTTTGCTGGTCTCAACGTATCTCTTGGCCGGTGAGCAGGATGGCAACGCTGGAATTTTTTTTCATGTCCCTTTTCCGCTCAGTACGCCATCCAGTATGTATGGATAAAATAAGATGGATGAGAATGTGGTTCTGACATTGCTCAATGAGCGGGGTATGTATTTGCCGATCGGATTTTTTACGGCTGTTGGCTTTTTACGGTCATTTTCCGACAGACATTCAATCTGATGACATACTCCGGTTTAAGCATGATGCGCCTTCATCCTGACTTTGTGAGTTTTGTAGTGACTGGTATCAGGGCTATCTAGCGCAACAAAACTTTACCCAGCAAATACGTGGTTGCCTGTCCGCCGATATGTACACGCTCCCCGGCACTCTGACAGCGTAGCTCCCCACCGCGTTCGGCCCCCTGATACGCCAGCATCTCCGTTTTGTTCAGTTTTTCCGCCCAGTAAGGAATGAGCATGCTATGCGCTGAACCGGTAACGGGATCTTCCGCTACGGCTTCTCCTGGACAGAAGAAACGGCTGACAAAATCGTATTTCCCTTCACCCGGTGCGGTGACACAAACCATTTTCCCTAAAGGGATCATCGCGTGGATATTCGGGCGCAGCACGTCAACCTGTTGCTGATTATCCAGCACCACCATATAATCCCGCCCGACGCGCATGTCTTTGTATTCCGTGATACCCAACGCCTCCAGTAGAAGAGACGGCGGCGTGACGGACTCGGTTCCCCAGGCAGGAAAATCCAGCGTCAACCATTCACCGCTACGTGCAACAGTCAGCGGGCCAACAAATCGGGTAGTAAAATGGATACTGTCGCGCGGATAATCCAGATGTTCAAAGATGACATGAGCTGCCGCCAGCGTGGCATGCCCACACAGATTGATTTCTCCTTGCGTGGTAAACCAGCGCAGCTCAAAGCCGTTTTCAGCGGGGACAAAATAGGCCGTTTCTGACTGGTTATGTTGTTTAGACATCTTCAGTAACGTCTCATCAGGCAACCATTCGGTTAGCGGACAGACTGCTGCGGCATTGCCGCCAAACGTCGTGGTACTGAAGGCATCAACCATGTAAAAATCAATTTGTTGCATCGCGCAAACCTCGAATGTTCTTTGTGCAATTTACACTTTATCATGCCACGACGACCTGTCGTCTTTCATTTTCAGGTATTCATATTCAGCGTAATGGCAGTGCGATAATTCTGCTATTAAAACTGCGCACAAGATCACATTTAATCATCGCATTACGGTTCAGCATGTTGAACAAGGCATATTTTCAACTGTGCAATGCCGATATTATTTATTCTAACCACAGGAGGGAGCCAGTATGGTTCGCAAAGGGTGTAATTCATTAGTCCGTGCCGAAAAAATATTAACCCATATTGCATGGGTAGGCGTGGCGAGTTATATGGAGCTATTAAAAGAATTCCAGTATCCCAAAAGCAGCCTGCTTAATTTATTAAATGTGATGGTGGAGTGCGGCTTCTTAATTAAAAACAAAAATGGCCATTATTCGCTGGGAATAAAAAACTACGAACTGGGTTGTCAGGCACTGCACCGCCAAAATATCTTTGAGGTGACGAAACGGCCTATGCAGGAGCTGTCGCTGAAAAGCGGCCTGGTTTGTCACCTGGGGGCAATGGAGCGCTATTCTGCTATCTATCTCGACAAGGTTGAAAGCCCGGAATCAGTGCCAACGAGTAAAAGCTGGATTGGCAAAAAACTGGAATTACACATAACCGCGCTGGGTAAAGCGTTATTAGCCTGGAAAACACGGGAAGAACTGGATTATTTTTTAGATGCGATCACGTTAACGCCGCATACGCGCAATACGTTAACCGATAAAAAGTTATTTCTGGAGGAGTTGCAAAAAACACGACTTCGGGGATGGGCCATAGACAGTGAAGAATCAACCTATGGCGCAGTATGTTTAAGTATGCCGGTATTCAATATGTATAACCGGGTCAACTATGCGATCTCGCTGTCAGGCGATCCTGTAGTTTATTCAGGAAATAAGATCGACGGCTATCTGGAACTGCTCCGCAAATGTGCCGGGCAAATATCTTATGGGCTGGGCTACAGAAACGAAAATGAGTATTTACGAAAAGGAAACTGAGGTAATGAGAAAATTCAGCGGCATTATTCCACCGGTATCCAGCACGTTTCATCGTGACGGGACCATTGATAAAACAGCAATGCGTCAGGTTGCCGACTTCCTGATCAATAAGGGAGTCGACGGGCTGTTTTACCTTGGCACCGGGGGGGAATTTAGCCAGATGAATACCGCCCAGCGAATGGCGTTCGCCGAAGAAGCCGTTGCCGTTGTCGGTGGTCGGGTTCCGGTCCTGATTGGCGTCGGTTCGCCTTCTACTGATGAAGCGGTCAAACTGGCACAACATGCCCAGGCCTGCGGCGCTGACGGCGTCGTCGCAATTAATCCCTACTACTGGAAAGTCGCGTCACGCAATCTTGACGACTATTACCAGCAGATCGCCCGTAGCGTCACACTGCCGGTGATCCTGTACAACTTTCCGGATCTGACCGGTCAGGACTTAACCCCAGAGACCGTGAAACGTCTGGCGCTGCAAAATGAGAACATCGTCGGGATCAAAGACACTATCGACAGCGTTGGCCATCTGCGCGCAATGATTAACACCGTTAAGTCAGTGCGCCCGTCATTTTCGGTCTTCTGCGGCTACGACGACCATTTACTCAACACCCTGCTGCTGGGTGGCGATGGCGCAATATCCGCCAGCGCGAACTTTGCTCCGGAGCTCTCTGTCGGTATCTACCACGCCTGGCGCGAGGGCGATCTGGCAACTGCCGCTACCCTGAATCAAAAGCTGCTGCAACTGCCGGCGATTTACGCCCTGGAAACGCCGTTTGTCTCACTGATCAAATACAGCATGCAGTGCGTGGGATTGCCGGTAGAGACGTATTGCTTGCCGCCGATTCTCGATGTGTCAGAAGAAGCCAAAGAAAAAGTCCATGCGCTGCTGGTCGCGCAGGGAATTATATCGCTCTGAGGAGAAGATCATGTCTGTTCGCTCTATTTTTGCTGACGAGAGTCACGATATCTACACCGTCAGAACGCACGCCGATGGGCCTGACGGTGAACTGCCGCTGACGCCGGAGATGCTCATCAACCGCCCGAGCGGGGACCTGTTCGGGATGACGATGAATGCCGGAATGGGCTGGTCTCCGGATGAGCTGAATCGCGACGGCATTTTGCTACTCAGCACGCTGGGAGGGTTACGCGGGGAAGACGGTAAGCCCATCGCACTGGCGCTGCACCAGGGTCACTACGAGCTGGATATCCAGATGAAAGCGGCAGCAGAGGTGATCAAAGCGAACCGCGCCCTACCCTATGCCGTGTATGTTTCCGATCCCTGCGACGGACGAACACAGGGTACAACGGGCATGTTTGATTCACTGCCATACCGTAATGACGCCTCAATGGTGATGCGCCGCCTGATCCGCTCCCTGCCCGATGCGAAAGCCGTTATTGGCGTGGCGAGCTGTGATAAGGGACTCCCGGCCACCATGATGGCCCTCGCCGCGCAGCATGACAAAGCGACAGTGCTGGTGCCTGGTGGCGCGACGCTGCCCGCGAAGGATGGAGAAGATAACGGCAAAGTGCAGACCATCGGCGCACGCTTCGCTAATGGCGAATTATCGCTACAGGACGCTCGTCGTGCTGGCTGTAAGGCCTGTGCCTCCTCGGGCGGCGGCTGTCAATTTCTGGGTACCGCCGGGACATCGCAGGTGGTGGCCGAAGGTCTTGGGCTGGCGATCCCGCACTCTGCGCTAGCCCCTTCCGGTGAGCCGGTATGGCAAGAGATCGCCAGAGCCTCCGCGCGGGCAGCGTTGAACTTATGTAAAAAAGGTATCACTACCCGGGAAATCCTTACCGACAAAGCGATTGAGAATGCGATGACGGTTCATGCAGCGTTCGGCGGTTCAACAAACCTTCTGCTGCACATCCCGGCGATTGCCCATCAGGCAGGCTGCCATGTCCCGACCGTTGACGACTGGATCCGCATCAATAAGCGTGTGCCCCGACTGGTGAGCGTGCTCCCGAATGGTCCGGTTTATCACCCGACAGTGAATGCATTCATGGCAGGCGGTGTTCCGGAAGTGATGTTGCATCTTCGCAGTCTTGGATTGCTGCATGAAGACGTGATGACCGTAACCGGCAGCACACTGAAGGAGAACCTCGACTGGTGGGAACACTCCGAGCGGCGGCAGCGATTCAAACAACTGCTACGCGACCAGGAACAGATCGACGCCGACGAGGTGATCATGTCACCGCAACGCGCGCGGGAGCGTGGCCTGACTTCAACGATCACCTTCCCGGTCGGCAATATTGCCCCGGAAGGATCGGTGATCAAGTCCACCGCCATCGATCCCTCGGTAATTGATGATCAAGGCATCTATTACCATAAAGGGGTGGCGAAGGTTTATCTGTCCGAGAAAACAGCAATTTACGATATCAAGCACGACAAAATTAGAGCAGGCGATATTCTGGTCATTATCGGCGTTGGCCCTTCCGGTACCGGGATGGAAGAAACCTACCAGGTCACCAGCGCCCTGAAACATCTGTCTTATGGTAAGCATGTTTCCCTGATCACGGATGCGCGTTTCTCGGGCGTTTCCACTGGCGCGTGCATTGGTCACGTGGGACCGGAAGCCCTCGCCGGGGGGCCAATCAGTAAATTACGCACCGGGGATATTATTGAAATCAAAATTGATTGCCGCGAACTTCAGGGCGAAGTCAATTTCCTCGGAACCCGTAACGATGAAAAATTACCCTCACGGGAGGAGGCTACCGCAATATTGAACGCCAGACCCAGCCACCAGGATTTACTTCCTGATCCGGAACTGCCAGACGATACCCGGCTTTGGGCGATGCTTCAGGCAGTGAGCGGCGGGACATGGACGGGCTGTGTTTACGATGTGAATAAAATCGGTGCGGCCCTGAACGATTATATGAATAACACCTTAAAGCAAAAATAATAATATCCAGACCGCTAAATAACCCGGCTACACATTATTAAAACATTGTGTAGTCGGACTATGACCGGTCGCAACCCTACAATGAGAGGACGTTATGCCACTAATTATCGTTGTGGCAGGGATTGCTTTACTCCTGCTTTTAACCATTAAAATTAAACTCAATACGTTTGTTTCCTTAATTATTGTCTCGATTGTTGTCGCCATTGCCAGTGGAATGGATCTGAATAAAGTCGTCACGTCGGTCGAATCCGGCCTTGGCGGTACGCTGGGCCATATTGGTTTAATCTTCGGCTTCGGCGTGATGCTCGGTCGCTTACTGGCTGACGCGGGTGGCGCACAGCGAATCGCCCTGACCATGCTGAATTATTTCGGTAAAAAGCGGCTTGACTGGGCGGTAGTCTGTTCAGCCTTTATCGTCGGTATCGCACTCTTTTTCGAAGTTGGCTTAATTCTTCTGGTACCTATTTTATTCGCCATCGCCCGTGAAGCGAAAATATCGCCGATGTTTATGTGTGTGCCCATGCTTTCCGGTTTGCTGGTCGCGCACGGTTTTTTACCTCCGCATCCCGGCCCAACCGTTATTGCCCGTGAATATGGCGCAGATGTGGGACTGGTACTGATCTACGGCATTATTGTCGGCATTCCGACCTTTATTCTTTGCGGGCCGATATTGAACAAATTCTGTCAGCGGATTATTCCT
Organism: Citrobacter sp.; assembly: GCF_050252275.1. Lineage (NCBI taxonomy): Bacteria > Pseudomonadati > Pseudomonadota > Gammaproteobacteria > Enterobacterales > Enterobacteriaceae > Citrobacter > Citrobacter sp. The sequence continues at coordinate 24,379 of NZ_JBFWLF010000018.1, forward strand.
GACGCGTTTAAAAAAGAAGGGAATATTGCCTCCCTCGGTGCGACCCGCCGGTTCAGCGAAAACGAAATGCCCGGCTTTGGCATCAGCTTTCTCACCGCGATGCTGCCGGTGATCCTGATGGCGGTAGTGACAATTATCCAGATGACCCATGCTAAAAACGCCTCGGAGTCAGGCACGTTCTATAACGTATTACTGTTCTTAGGTAACTCGACGATTGCAATGCTGATCTCGTTGCTGTTCGCGATATATACCATGGGTCTGGGTCGCGGAAAGACAATCCCTGAACTGATGGACTCCTGCGGCAAAGCCATTGCCGGTATCGCAGGACTGTTGCTGATAATCGGCGGTGGTGGCGCATTCAAGCAGGTGCTCATCGATTCTGGCGTGGGTCAGTATATTTCTACTCTGGTCTCAGGCATGGATATTAATCCGATTCTGATGGCCTGGGGCGTTGCCGCGTTCCTGCGTATTTGCCTGGGTTCTGCCACCGTAGCAGCGATCTCGACTGCCGGACTGGTTATCCCGCTTCTGGCGGTACATCCCAACACCAACCTGGCGTTGATTACGCTGGCCACCGGGGCGGGTTCCTGTATCTGCTCCCACGTCAACGATGCCAGCTTCTGGATGATTAAAGACTTCTTCGGCCTGACAACCAAAGAGACGCTGCTGTCCTGGACACTGATGTCAACACTGTTATCCATCTGCGGGCTGATATTTATCCTGCTCGCCAGCATGGTTCTTTAATTCCCCTATCGCCAGTGGATCGCGTTGTCGATTCTCTGGCGCCCCTCCTTTCACGTGGTATCAGAATCAACTGTTAACAGATTACTAGCGCCAGCAATGAGCCGAGCAGCAGTATTGCTACTTTTGTATTCTGTTAACCCGAACCACAGGCGGTTGCGTTTTGGTGTCCAGACTGCCGTTAATACTGATCATTTGATCGGGTTTTACCGTGCGACCATCAAAGACAGAGAGTGGAATCAGCGTATGGATACTGCCGGTTTTATCGCGAAAAACAAATTTATCATCACCCAGATCGTCAATCAGATTACCACGCAGAGAGATGGTTGCGCCGTCATGCATGGTTTTAGCTTGTTGAACCGTCATGGTTCTCGCATCTTCAACACCACGATACCCCTCATCCAGGGCGTGAGGCGGCGGCGGTGCCGTATCTTTTTTCAGCCCACCATTATCGTCAGCAAACACTGTCGGGATTAAAAAACAACATAGTAATGGTGCCACGGATAATTTCATTTCACCCTCATCTCATTGTCGACTTGACTTATTAAGTCTGATTGCTATTCCTTAATCTGGCAAACTGGAAGAGTCTTAAAAGGTAATAGTGTTACGAATCAGATAACTGACGGGATACAAGCGAAACGGTGAGGTTAAAGATGCCCAGAGAAAACATGAAAGTCCCCGGCATTGAAGAGAGTCAGCGTTTTCTGAATTTTGAAGCGAGATTTCATAAGATTGGGTTTGTTGTTTTACTGTGTATTATTTCCCTGGCCATAGTCGGTGTTTTTTCTGGTGGTTATTTCAGTGATTCGATGAAAACGAATACTACCGGGGAGGTGACATTAAATTTTGAACGGTTTGGTCGATTGCAAACAGAATTTAAATTAAAAATCTCTGCTACAGACCAACGATCCGGGAAGAATATTTATCGCATTGGTGGAGATTTCAATTCTTTTTATGAGACAGCGAATATCTGGCCTCAACCTGACAGCATGTACAGCAAGGGAGACGATCTGTACCTGGTGTATAACACACATGAAAATCAGCAAGATACCTCTATCTGGTTACTCGTTACCCCTGTAAAGCCTGGCAGCGCAAAAAGTGTTATTCAATTAAACTCCGGCCCTGAAATCGATTTCAGGCAATTTATTTATCCGTAGGAGGTCTGTATGGAAATGGTGCTGAGGGCCTTAGCCATATATCTTATTTTACTGGTCGTGTTTAAGATTGCTGGACGCCGGGCGTTATTACAAATGACCAGTTTCGACCTGATTTTGCTGTTGATTATTAGCGAAGCCACACAGCAGGCATTGTTAGGCAATGATTTCTCCGTTACCGGAGCAATGCTCACCATTGTCACGTTGGTGACAATCGACATATTGTTCGGATTCATTAAAAAACAGATGCATGGGGCTGAATCTGCTCTCGATGGATCACCGGTTATTCTGCTGGAACACGGCGAACCATTAATGGAAAAGATGAAAATGGTAGATGTCTCTCTCGACGATATCTTAGTGGCTGCCCGGCAGAGCCAGGGCATTACGGAGCCGGGTAAAATTAAATACGCAATTCTGGAGCGTAATGGGCATATTTCAATTATTCCTGATGAGGATTAAGGAAAAAGACAATGAAAAATTCGGCATATAACGAGGCGAAAACCGCTGGCGTGTTAACGAAACAGATGGCGAAGACGTTTATTGCCAAGGGCTTATCCTCGACCACAGCTGAATCGACATCTGGCTACCGCACTTTGCGCTGAGGCAGATATGGCTGTATTTATGATGCTTCGAATTCATTAAATTTGTTCTACGCTTATTTATGCTTGTCAGAAAGATAGACTGAGGTGAATGAATGGCTAATAAATATAATGAAAAACAGGTGGCTATTATGACAAAGACAGAGCGTTTTCCTGCTCGCCTTGTCCACACCCCCAACAACGCTTTGCGGAGCTTGTCGGAAAAAAGCAACCACGTCCCGCAGCCCCGATCGTAGTGAAGAAAGCTATCCGGGATAGTGGTCGACTTGTTGGCAGCAAGAAGCACCCTTCAAGACTAATGTCTATACAATAT
>NZ_JBFWLF010000019.1:0-26861 GCF_050252275.1 Citrobacter sp.
AAACTGGCGGCTTCTGTCGGCGTTTCCGAAGCGGCATTGTATCGCCACTTTCCCAGCAAGACCCGCATGTTCGATAGCCTGATTGAGTTTATCGAAGACAGCCTGATCACCCGTATCAATTTGATTTTGAAAGATGAAAAAGATACTCACGCGCGTGTGCGCCTGATTGTGTTATTGATTCTGGGTTTCGGCGAACGCAATCCTGGCCTGACGCGCATCCTGACTGGACATGCGTTGATGTTTGAACAAGATCGTCTGCAAGGACGTATCAACCAACTGTTCGAACGCATTGAAGCACAACTGCGCCAGGTATTGCGGGAAAAGCGGATGCGTGAAGGTGAAGGGTACGTGACGGATGAAACGTTACTGGCAAGTCAACTGCTCGCCTTCTGCGAAGGTATGCTGTCGCGCTTTGTGCGTAGCGAATTCAAATACCGTCCTACGGATGATTTTGATGCCCGCTGGCCACTGCTCGCCGCGCAACTGCAGTAATGTTTGCCGGATAGCGCACGCGTTATCCGGCCACTCACGTTAAACGCCGAACGCTTCCCGATACGCCCGCACCGCTGCCAGATGCTCTGCCATTTCCGGCTTCTCTTCCAGATAGGCAATCAGGTCTTTCAGGGTGATGATGGAAATCACCTTACAGCCATAATCGCGCTCGACTTCCTGAATGGCAGAAATCTCGCCACGTCCGCGTTCCTGACGATCCAAAGAGATCAGCACACCAGCCAGCGTTGCACCATTGGCCTGGATGATTTCCATCGATTCCCGGATGGCCGTACCAGCGGTGATCACATCATCTACCAGCATCACGCGGCCTTGTAATGCGCTGCCAACCAGATTGCCACCTTCTCCGTGATCTTTGGCTTCTTTGCGGTTAAAGCAGTACGGCAGGTCTTTGTCATGATGTTCCGCCAGCGCGACCGCCGTGGTCGTCGCAATGGGAATGCCTTTGTAAGCCGGGCCAAAAAGCAGATCAAATTCAATGCCAGAATCCACTAATGCTTCAGCGTAAAAACGGCCTAACAGTGCCAGATCGCGCCCGGTATTAAACAGGCCGGCGTTGAAGAAATAGGGGCTCTTGCGCCCGGATTTCAGCGTGAACTCGCCAAACTTGAGTACCTGTTTGTTAAGCGCAAACTCAATAAACTGGCGTTGATAGGGTTTCATGGATTCGCTCCTCATTTCACTTTCATCGTTGACAAAATCTACGGACAAAAAAAAGGCGACTCATTGGTCGCCTTAAAATCAATTCTCTAGCGCCGCCTTCTGCGTCGCAACAATGGATTCGATTCCCCCTCGGGCCAGTGCCAGCAAGGTGAGAAGTTCTTCATGGCTGAACGGCTCACCTTCTGCCGTCCCCTGCACCTCAATGATTCGTCCATCTTCGGTCATCACCACGTTCATGTCGGTTTCCGCCGCTGAGTCTTCAACGTACTCCAGATCGCAGAGCGCTTCGCCGTTAACGATCCCCACGGATACCGCAGCAACCATCCCTTTCATCGGATTGGTTTTCAGCTTACCGCTGGCCACCAGTTTGTTCAGCGCATCCGCCAGCGCCACACAGGCGCCGGTAATGGAAGCGGTACGCGTGCCGCCATCGGCCTGGATCACATCGCAGTCCAGGGTGATAGTAAATTCACCCAACGTTTTGAGATCGACTGCAGCGCGCAGCGCACGGGCGATCAGACGCTGAATTTCCATAGTACGGCCGCCCTGCTTGCCTTTTGCGGCTTCGCGCGCGTTACGGGTATGTGTTGCACGCGGCAACATGCCATATTCAGCGGTGATCCAACCCTGGCCCTGACCTTTCAGAAAACGCGGTACGCCTTCTTCAATTGAGGCCGTGCACAGCACTTTGGTATCTCCAAATTCGACCAGCACCGAGCCTTCAGCGTGTTTTGTATAGTTACGGGTCAGGGTTACGGGACGCACCTGATTAGCGCTACGGCCTGCTGGACGCATATTGAGATCTCCGGCTTAAACGAATGTGGCTGCGCATTATACGGACTTCCGGCGGTTATTCCTATCCTGACAAGGCCGGGATGGCTATAATCCTTCCATCTCTCCTTTAAAAACAGGAACGTCTATGATCCGCAGTATGACCGCCTACGCCCGGCGTGAAATCAAGGGTGAATGGGGTAGCGCCACCTGGGAAATGCGCTCGGTAAACCAGCGTTATCTGGAAACTTACTTTCGTCTGCCGGAACAGTTCCGTAGCCTTGAGCCTGTTGTTCGTGAACGCATTCGTACGCGCCTGACGCGCGGTAAAGTCGAATGCATGCTGCGCTTTGAACCCGATGCCAGCGCGCAGGGCGAGCTCATCCTGAATGAAAAGCTCGCAAAACAACTCGTGAATGCGGCTAACTGGGTCAAAATGCAGAGTGATGAAGGGGAAATCAATCCGGTCGATATCCTGCGCTGGCCCGGTGTTATGGCAGCACAGGAACAGGATCTGGACGCCATTGCTGCAGAAATCCTGACCGCACTCGACGGCACGCTCGACGATTTCATCGTTGCCCGCGAAACGGAAGGTCAGGCACTGAAAGCGTTAATCGAACAACGTCTGGAAGGTGTCAGCGCTGAAGTTGTTAAGGTCCGCGCCCATATGCCAGAAATTCTGCAATGGCAGCGCGAGCGTCTGGTCGCTAAGCTTGAAGACGCTCAGGTCCAACTGGAAAACAACCGTCTGGAACAAGAACTGCTCCTGATGGCACAGCGCATTGATGTGGCAGAAGAACTGGATCGCCTGGACGCCCACGTTAAAGAAACCTACAACATCCTGAAGAAAAAAGAGGCAGTAGGCCGCCGTCTGGACTTCATGATGCAAGAATTCAATCGCGAATCGAATACGCTGGCGTCAAAATCCATTAATGCGGAAGTGACCAATTCCGCCATCGAACTGAAAGTTTTAATCGAGCAAATGCGCGAGCAAATCCAGAACATCGAGTAAGGTGTCTTTCCGCGTAGCCCGTCAGCCAATGGCGGTGCTACGTTTTTCACGACTCACGCTAAATTGTGGACATCTTCAGTTTAGTTTTTCTCATCCATTTTACCGACAAAAAAATTCTCATATCACGCACTACTTCAGAAGAACATCAATTTCACATTAGCTGAAATTATTAAAAATCACTCGCCTTAGAAAATCTCAATCGTGACGACGAGCACAAATCGTTACTCTTTGTCCCCAAAATACTGGGGGGAGTCATGCTGTTACACGTTTTGTACCTGATAGGGATCACTGCCGAAGCCATGACCGGCGCGCTGGCGGCGGGTCGTCGTCGGATGGATACATTCGGCGTCATCATTATTGCCACCGCAACAGCAATCGGCGGTGGCTCTGTCCGCGATATTCTGCTCGGCCACTATCCTCTGGGCTGGGTTAAACATCCCGAATACGTGATTATTGTCGCCACAGCGGCAGTCCTGACGACTATTGTGGCTCCCGTCATGCCCTACCTGCGCAAGGTGTTCCTGGTACTGGATGCCTTAGGCCTGGTGGTTTTTTCCATTATTGGCGCTCAGGTGGCCCTGGATATGGGGCATGGACCGATCATTGCCGTCGTTGCAGCGGTCACCACCGGCGTCTTCGGTGGAGTGCTGCGCGATATGTTCTGTAAACGTATTCCGCTCGTTTTCCAGAAAGAGCTGTACGCCGGGGTTTCATTCGCCTCTGCCGTGCTGTATATCGTCCTGCAACACTATGTTTCCAGTCAGGATATCGTGGTTATCTCAACCCTGATGTTTGGCTTTGTCGCCCGACTCCTGGCGCTGCGCCTTAAACTGGGTTTGCCGGTGTTTTACTACCACCACGAAAGCCACTAAGGAATGAAGCTCTCAATCTGCTGAGCTGCCAACCAGTGGCTCAGCTGTTTGACCTCCGCGTTGTCCAGCCATGTCATCACCTGACGTGCGCGACGCGGGCCGACTGCCGGAAGTTGTTGCCAGTACAATTCAGTTCGCCCTGACAACTGCCGCCATGAACGATCGCCACTGGCATTGAGCGCCACCAGTGGTAACGGGATGCCTAACGCTTGTATCCAGCGAATAAAAGGCTGTTTTCTAACCAAATTAAACTGATGCCATACCTGCTCACCTTTTGCTTTCGCAAATCCCGGCGTGTGCTGAATCTGCTCCTGAGTTAAAGCCAGCCATGAAAAGATATGTTCAAAGTGATGCTGCTGATGAAGCGCCCGCCAGCCCGCCTCACCCACACCGTCCAGCTTTAAAACAGCGCCAGAGCCCAACCAGACCAGGCGGGAAATAAACTGTTCCTGACATGATGCGGAAGCAAAAAAGCAAGTCAATGAATTGAAGCGATTATCAGGAGGTATCGGTTTAGCCCGGTCTGAACTCCGCCAGACGACATCGTCAATACGTGGGATCCCCTGTCCGGCAAGGCTCACCAGGATTTGATCGCCAGGGGCGATATCCCACTCTTTCCAGCGATTTACGGAACCGATATTCACCCGTTGTACCCGTTTATCATCCAGCATGACGGGGGCAAGTGTTGCTACAACGGCGATTTTTCCGCTTTTGCCGACCGTAAATTGAATCGCTGTGACCTCCGCCACCTGCGCAACGGGTGGGTATTTCCAGGCAACCAGCCAACTCCCTTGCCCTGGTAACCACTGGTGGGACGCAGGTTCCTTGTCCATTCGCACAACGACCCCATCGGTAACGAAGGGCAAAGCGGACGTCCACCAGTGCGTACGCGCCCGCTCCACGGCCTCAACGTTGTCAACTGGCAGCGTGAATGCCTTCGCTAGTGTAAAACCCGCTGCACTCAACTGGTTGACTCTTTCGGACATTGTCTGCGGGCCATCAGGCCAGGCCCAGATAAAAATCCCCAGTGATGATAAGTCGCTTACGCTGGTCTTGCGCATCAGCAGACCAGCCACCTTCGAACGGGCATTCATCCCGCCCATTTTTTGCTGGATATGCCCTTCCCGTCGCAAAAAGATCTCACCCTGTAACACGCTGTTTGTCAGCGCCCCCGCCACAGTTTGCGGCACGGCTGGCATCAGCTGTACTTTTTGCGTCCAGTCTTCGCCCTTCAGACCATCGCCACGGCTGATCGCCTGCGTCAGTTTGCCATGTTGATATTTCAGCGTAACCGCCACACCATCAACCTTCGGCTGTACCCACAAATCGTTGTGCCCGCGCATCCATTGCTGCACAGCTCGCTTGTCAGGCAGCTTTTGTACCCCGGTATGGGCGACGGGATGAGGGACCGTACCACCCGGTGAAGGCAACGCCTGGCTGGGCGGAGAGTCGTCAGCAAAACAGTGCTGCCACTGAAGCAGTCGTGCATGCAGTTGATCGTAGACGCCGTCTTCGACCACACTCACTCCCTCTTTCCAGTAGGCGTCATCCCACTGCGCAATTTGCTGTTGCAAACGAGAGATCTCTTCGTGAGCCCTCGCAGACGACCATACCGGACATACCGCCCAGGACTGCGCCTGCCATAACCACAACCCCATCAATATCGCTGTCCCCACTTTCATCGCCACTCTCCGCTGTACGTTTCCAGGCAGATATAGCGCGTTGTGTGGGCAGCGCCGAGCGACAAAAGTGTAGATTGCGTTCAGGCTTCCAGTGATTCCGCTCATTTGCAGAGAATGTTGCGTAAATCAGGAAACAGGCGCGCAAAAAGCAATAATCTGGCGTAAAAAGTGTGACAAAGACTACGTCGCGTAGCGGTGACGTGTATAATAAGCCCGTATGTAGGTTCATTTTCGATAATCACATACGTAAGATACTCATGGCTCAAGGCACGCTTTATATTGTTTCTGCCCCCAGTGGCGCGGGTAAGTCCAGCCTGATTCAGGCTTTGTTAAAAACCCAACCGTTGTATGACACCCAGGTTTCTGTTTCGCACACGACGCGCGCTCCGCGCCCGGGTGAAGTTCACGGCGAACATTATTTCTTTGTGGATCATGACGAATTCAGAACCATGATTGGCAACGACGCGTTTCTGGAACACGCAGAAGTTTTTGGTAATTACTATGGCACCTCGCGTGAAGCCATTGAGCAAGTGCTGGCTTCCGGGGTAGATGTCTTTCTCGATATCGACTGGCAGGGCGCGCAACAAATTCGTAAGAAGATGCCGCATGCGCGCAGTATCTTTATTTTGCCGCCGTCTAAACTGGAACTGGACCGCCGTTTGCGGGGTCGTGGACAGGATAGCGAAGAGGTGATTGCGAAACGTATGGCGCAAGCTGTTGCAGAAATGAGCCATTACGCCGAATATGATTATCTTATTGTGAATGATGACTTCGACACCGCCCTGGGCGATCTGAAAACCATTATTCGCGCCGAACGTCTGCGCATGAGCCGCCAAAAGCAGCGTCATGACGCTTTAATCAGCAAACTGTTGGCAGACTGAACCCACTTTCAGTATCATGCCCAGTCATTTCTTCACCTGTGGAGCATTTTAAGTATGGCACGCGTAACTGTTCAGGACGCTGTAGAGAAAATTGGTAACCGTTTTGACCTGGTACTGGTCGCCGCGCGTCGCGCTCGTCAGATGCAGGTAGGCGGAAAGGATCCGCTCGTACCGGAAGAAAACGATAAAACTACCGTAATCGCGCTGCGCGAAATCGAAGAAGGTCTGATCAACAACCAGATCCTCGACGTCCGTGAGCGCCAGGAACAGCAAGAGCAGGAAGCCGCTGAATTACAAGCCGTAACCGCCATTGCTGAAGGTCGTCGTTAATCACAAAGCGGGTCGCCCTTGTATCTGTTTGAAAGCCTGAATCAACTGATTCAACACTACCTGCCGGAAGACCAGATCAAACGTCTTCGGCAGGCGTATCTCGTTGCACGTGACGCTCACGAGGGCCAGACACGTTCAAGCGGTGAACCTTATATCACGCACCCTGTTGCCGTAGCCTGTATTCTGGCCGAGATGAAACTCGACTATGAAACGCTGATGGCTGCGTTGCTGCATGACGTGATCGAAGATACTCCCGCCACCTACCAGGACATGGAGCAGCTGTTTGGTAAAAGCGTTGCTGAACTGGTAGAGGGGGTGTCGAAACTTGATAAACTCAAGTTCCGCGATAAGAAAGAGGCGCAGGCCGAAAACTTTCGCAAGATGATTATGGCGATGGTGCAGGATATCCGCGTCATTCTCATCAAACTCGCCGACCGTACCCACAACATGCGCACGCTGGGCTCATTACGCCCGGACAAACGTCGCCGCATCGCCCGTGAAACCCTCGAGATCTATAGCCCGCTGGCGCACCGTTTAGGTATTCATCACATTAAAACCGAGCTTGAAGAGCTGGGTTTTGAGGCGCTGTACCCGAACCGCTATCGCGTGATTAAAGAGGTGGTTAAAGCCGCTCGCGGCAACCGAAAAGAGATGATCCAAAAAATCCTCTCTGAAATCGAAGGACGACTGCAGGAAGCGGGAATTCCATGCCGTGTGAGTGGTCGTGAAAAGCACCTCTATTCCATCTATTGCAAGATGGTGCTTAAAGAGCAGCGTTTCCATTCGATCATGGATATCTATGCGTTCCGCGTAATCGTCCATGACGCCGACACCTGCTATCGCGTGCTCGGCCAGATGCACAGCCTCTATAAACCGCGTCCTGGACGGGTAAAAGACTACATCGCCATTCCAAAAGCGAACGGCTATCAGTCTTTGCACACGTCGATGATCGGTCCACACGGCGTTCCGGTTGAAGTCCAAATCCGTACAGAGGATATGGACCAGATGGCCGAAATGGGGGTCGCGGCGCACTGGGCTTATAAAGAGCACGGCGAAACCAGTACTACCGCGCAGATTCGTGCCCAGCGCTGGATGCAAAGCCTGCTGGAACTGCAACAAAGCGCAGGTAGCTCGTTTGAATTTATCGAGAGCGTGAAATCCGATCTGTTCCCGGATGAGATTTACGTTTTCACACCGGAAGGGCGCATTGTCGAACTGCCTGCCGGTGCCACTCCTGTCGACTTTGCTTATGCGGTGCATACCGATATCGGTCATGCCTGCGTCGGCGCACGCGTCGACAGACAGCCCTATCCGCTGTCACAGCCGCTGACCAGCGGTCAGACGGTCGAAATCATTACCGCGCCGGGGGCTCGTCCGAACGCGGCATGGCTTAACTTCGTCGTCAGTTCAAAAGCCCGCGCCAAGATCCGCCAGTTGCTGAAGAACCTCAAGCGCGATGATTCTGTCAGTCTGGGACGTCGCCTGCTCAACCATGCGTTAGGTGGCAGTCGTAAGCTGGCTGAAATCCCGCAAGAGAGTATCCAGCGTGAACTTGAGCGGATGAAGCTTGCGACGCTTGACGATCTGCTGGCAGAAATCGGCCTCGGCAATGCCATGAGCGTGGTGGTAGCGAAAAACCTGCAGCAGGGCGATGCCTCCGCAATCCAACCTGCTATGCCCGGCCACGGTCATTTGCCTATTAAAGGCGCAGATGGCGTGCTGATTACCTTTGCCAAATGCTGTCGTCCGATTCCGGGCGATCCGATCATTGCCCACGTCAGTCCGGGTAAAGGCCTGGTCATTCACCATGAATCCTGCCGTAACATCCGTGGTTACCAGAAAGAGCCAGAGAAGTTTATGGCGGTGGAATGGGACAAAGAGACGGAGCAGGAATTCATCACCGAAATCAAAGTGGATATGTTTAACCACCAGGGTGCGCTGGCAAATCTGACGGCGGCGATCAACACCACCACCTCTAATATTCAGAGCCTGAATACTGAAGAGAAGGATGGTCGCGTCTACAGCGCCTTTATTCGCCTTACTGCGCGCGACCGTGTGCACCTGGCGAATATCATGCGCAAAATTCGCGTGATGCCTGACGTGATAAAAGTCACCCGTAACCGAAACTAGTTTTATGAACCTACAGCGCTATGCTCGTATTTGTGAGATGCTCGCCAGGCGCCAGCCGGACCTGACCGTTTGCATGGAGCAGGTCCACAAACCTCATAACGTTTCTGCGATTATTCGTACCGCAGATGCCGTCGGCGTCCACGAAGTCCACGCCGTCTGGCCAGGCAGTCGTATGCGCACCATGGCCTCAGCAGCAGCCGGCAGCAACAGTTGGGTGCAGGTGAAAACCCACCGCACAATTGGCGATGCCGTCACGCATTTAAAAGGCCGGGGCATGCAGGTTCTGGCAACTCATCTATCTGATAATGCCGTCGATTTCCGCGAAATCGATTACACACGTCCGACCTGTATCCTGATGGGGCAGGAGAAAACGGGTATTACCCAGGAAGCGCTGGACCTGGCGGATCAGGATATCATCATCCCGATGATCGGCATGGTTCAATCGCTTAACGTTTCCGTTGCCTCAGCGCTGATTCTGTATGAAGCGCAGCGCCAACGGCAGAATGCCGGGATGTATCTGCGCGAAAACAGCATGTTGCCGGAAGGCGAACAGCAGCGCCTGTTGTTTGAAGGCGGCTATCCGGTACTGGCGAAAGTCGCCAAACGCAAAGGGCTGCCCTATCCGCATATCAATCAGCAAGGTGCGATTGAAGCCGATGATACCTGGTGGTCCACCATGCAGGCGGCGAAGTAAATCATGAGTGGGCGCCTGTTAGATGCTGTCCCGCTCAGTTCACTAACGGGCGTTGGCGCAGCGCAGAGCAGCAAACTGGCAAAAATTGGTCTGCACACCGTGCAGGATCTGCTGTTACATCTCCCTCTGCGTTATGAAGACCGCACCCAACTCTATCCCATTGGCGAACTGCTGCCCGGCGTATACGCCGCTGTCGAAGGGGAAGTGCTGAACTGTAACATCACTTTCGGGGGTCGCCGGATGATGACCTGTCAGATCAGCGACGGTACCGGCATCCTGACAATGCGCTTTTTCAACTTCAGCGCGGCGATGAAAAACAGCCTCGCCACCGGACGACGCGTACTGGCTTATGGCGAAGCGAAGCGCGGGAAGTACGGCGCAGAGATGATCCACCCGGAATACCGTGTTCAGGGCGATCTCAGTACACCAGCATTGCAGGAAACCCTCACCCCGGTTTATCCCACTACCGAAGGGGTGAAACAGGCAACACTGCGCAAGCTCACCGATCAGGCGCTGGATCTGCTGGATACCTGCGCCATTGCCGAACTCTTACCGCCGGAATTGTTGCAGGGCATGCTCAGTCTGCCTGAAGCGCTTCGCACACTGCATCGCCCACCGCCGACGCTCCAGTTAAGCGATCTCGAAACCGGACAGCACCCGGCGCAACGTCGTCTGATTCTGGAAGAGTTGCTGGCGCATAACCTGAGTATGCTGGCGCTTCGTGCAGGCGCGCAGCGTTTTCATGCCCAACCGCTGAGCGCCAACGACACGCTGAAAAATAAACTGTTAGCCTCGCTGCCCTTTAAGCCGACGGGTGCGCAAGCCCGCGTGGTAGCGGAAATCGAGCACGATATGGCGCTCGATATCCCCATGATGCGTCTGGTGCAGGGTGATGTCGGCTCCGGTAAAACGCTGGTAGCCGCACTCGCCGCTCTGCGAGCGATTGCGCATGGAAAACAGGTCGCGCTGATGGCCCCGACCGAGCTACTGGCGGAGCAGCATGCCAACAACTTCCGTAACTGGTTTGCTCCGCTGGGTGTCGAAGTCGGCTGGCTGGCGGGCAAGCAGAAAGGCAAAGCGCGTCTGGCGCAACAAGATGCGATTGCCAGCGGACAGGTACAAATGGTGGTAGGAACGCACGCGATCTTCCAGGAACAGGTGCAGTTCAACGGCCTTGCGCTGGTCATCATCGACGAGCAGCACCGTTTTGGCGTGCATCAGCGCCTCGCACTGTGGGAAAAAGGCCAGCAACAGGGTTTCCATCCGCATCAGTTGATCATGACCGCTACGCCTATTCCTCGGACGCTGGCGATGACCGCCTACGCAGATCTCGATACCTCCGTCATTGACGAACTGCCCCCCGGACGCACTCCCGTTACAACGGTTGCCATTCCGGATACGCGTCGCCACGATATTATTGATCGTGTCCGCAACGCCTGTACGCAGGAAGGTCGCCAGGCCTACTGGGTCTGTACGCTGATTGAAGAATCTGATTTGTTAGAAGCGCAGGCCGCTGAAGCCACATGGGAAGAGTTAAAACTCGCGTTACCAGAACTGAATGTCGGCCTGGTCCACGGGCGCATGAAGCCTGCCGAAAAACAGGCGGTGATGGCGGCGTTTAAACAGGGCGAACTGCACCTGCTTGTCGCCACCACGGTGATTGAAGTCGGTGTGGATGTCCCCAATGCCAGTCTGATGATCATCGAAAACCCGGAACGTCTCGGTTTAGCACAGTTACACCAGCTACGTGGACGCGTCGGCCGTGGCGCGGTGGCCTCACACTGCGTACTACTCTACAAGTCGCCGTTATCGAAAACAGCCCAGAAACGCCTGCAGGTGTTACGCGACAGCAGCGATGGCTTTGTGATTGCGCAAAAAGATCTCGAAATTCGCGGACCCGGTGAATTGCTGGGTACGCGGCAGACGGGGAATGCCGAATTCAAAGTGGCGGATTTACTGCGAGATCAGGCCATTATTCCGGAAGTTCAGCGTATTGCTCGTCATATTCATGAACGTTACCCACAAGAGGCAAAAGCGTTAATCGAACGCTGGATGCCTGAAACAGAACGCTATTCTAACGCCTGATCCTGATGGCGATGCAAAAGCGCGGTGGTTCATCACCACCGCACCTTCTCGTTATTGCGCAAAAATAGGCAACAGTAAATACAGCTTAATCACCAGCGCGTTGACGATATCAATGAAAAACGCGCCGACCATCGGCACCACCAGAAACGCCATATGGGATGGACCAAAACGTTCGGTAATCGCCTGCATATTGGCAATCGCGGTTGGCGTCGCCCCCAGACCAAAGCCGCAGTGTCCCGCCGCCAGCACAGCTGCATCGTAATTTTTGCCCATCATTCGCCAGGTGACAAATATCGCGTACAGCGCCATAAAGATGGACTGCACCACCAGGATTGCCAGCATCGGCAGCGCCAGTGAAGCCAGTTCCCACAGCTTCAGGCTCATCAGCGCCATGGCCAGAAACAGCGACAGGCTGACGTTCCCGAGAACAGAGACTGCACGCTCAAAAACGCGATAAAAACCTACCAGCGCCAGGCCGTTACTGACAATCACGCCGACAAACAACACGCAGACAAACGTGGGCAGCTCAAACACTGTCCCCGCCAGCAATTGCGCAACGAACTTACCCACGGTGAGACAGATGGCGATAAGCGCAATGGTTTCAATCAGTACCAGCGAGGTGATCATGCGCCCGACGTCCGGCTTTTCAAAGGCGGTAGGCACTTCCAGATCGTCCGGAATACCGTCCGGCGTGGTGGAGTGTTTGACCAGATAACGTGCCACAGGCCCGCCGATCAGCCCACCAAGAACCAGACCAAAAGTGGCGCACGCCATCGCCACTTCCGTCGCGTTAGCAAAGCCGTAGCGTTCGATAAACAACTTGCTCCAGGCGGCACCAGTACCGTGGCCACCAGACAGCGTGATCGAACCTGCAATCAACCCCATCAGTGGATCAAGTCCCAGCAGGCTGGCCATCCCAATGCCGATGGCATTTTGCATCAGCAGCAACCCCACGACGACGATCAGGAAAATTCCCACCACGCGACCGCCCGCCCGTAAGCTGGCGATGTTGGCGTTTAAACCGATGGTGGCGAAAAACGCCAGCATCAGCGGATCGCGCAACGTCATATCGAAATTCACTTCCCAGCCCATGCTCTTTTTCAGTACTAACAGGGCCAATGCGACCAGCAACCCACCAGCAACGGGTTCTGGAATCGTATATTTCTTGAGGAAGGAGACTGACTGAACCAGTTTACGCCCCAGTAGCAACGTCAGCGTTGCGGCAACGAGGGTTGATAAGGTATCGAGTTGAAACATACAAAGCTCCTTGAGTACGTCTGAATCAGTTACGCACTGATGTCTTATTCCTGCGGATATTTTTAGCTTTTAGTAGTAATTCGGCATGGATTTTAAGCAGAAAAGAGGGAAAAGTTATATAAAAATGTGATTTCATCCATTTTAAATATTAAGAATACCCACTCGCAAACGTTTGCTTTTACCATCTGGTCAGATAAAATGCCCGCTTTGTCATCACGGGATTATCATTGATGTCTGTTAACACCCTCGAGTCGGAAAATGCGCAACCGGTTGCGCAGACTCAAAACAGCGAACTGATTTATCGTCTTGAAGATCGCCCGCCGCTTCCGCAAACCCTGTTTGCCGCCTGTCAGCATCTGTTGGCGATGTTCGTTGCGGTCATTACGCCGGCGCTGCTCATCTGTCAGGCGCTGGGGTTACCGGCTCAGGATACGCAACACATTATCAGTATGTCGCTGTTCGCCTCTGGCGTGGCCTCCATTATTCAGATTAAAGCCTGGGGTCCGGTGGGTTCAGGGTTGTTATCGATTCAGGGCACCAGTTTCAACTTCGTGGCACCGCTGATTATGGGCGGTACCGCACTGAAAACCGGCGGTGCAGACGTCCCCACAATGATGGCGGCGCTGTTTGGTACCCTGATGCTGGCCAGTTGCACGGAGATGGTGCTCTCCCGGATTCTGCATCTCGCGCGTCGTATCATCACCCCGCTGGTCTCGGGCGTAGTGGTGATGATTATCGGTCTGTCGCTGATTCAGGTGGGGCTGACGTCCATCGGTGGTGGTTATGCCGCGATGAGCGACAACACGTTTGGAGCGCCCAAGAATCTGATGCTGGCAGGCGTTGTGCTGCTGCTGATTATTCTGCTCAACCGCCAGCGTAACCCGTACCTGCGCGTGGCTTCACTGGTGATCGCTATGGCGGCGGGCTATGCGCTGGCATGGTTTATGGGCATGCTGCCGGAAAACAACGCGCCAGCCTCCCAGGATCTGATCATGGTGCCGACGCCGTTGTACTACGGGCTGGGCATTGACTGGAATCTGCTGCTGCCGTTGATGCTGGTGTTTATGATTACCTCGCTGGAAACCATCGGCGATATCACCGCAACGTCCGACGTTTCCGAACAGCCCGTCTCTGGCCCGCTGTACATGAAGCGTCTGAAGGGCGGTGTGCTGGCAAACGGCCTGAACTCCTTCGTCTCTGCGGTCTTTAACACTTTCCCAAACTCCTGTTTCGGACAGAACAACGGGGTCATTCAGTTAACCGGCGTGGCCAGCCGCTACGTTGGCTTTGTGGTTGCGCTGATGCTGATCGTGCTCGGTTTGTTCCCGGCGGTGAGCGGCTTTGTGCAGCATATCCCTGAGCCAGTGCTCGGCGGGGCAACGCTGGTTATGTTCGGGACTATCGCGGCCTCTGGGGTGCGGATTGTTTCCCGCGAACCCCTGAACCGCCGCGCAATCCTGATTATTGCGCTGTCACTGGCTGTCGGTCTTGGCGTCTCTCAGCAGCCGCTGATCCTCCAGTTTGCACCTGACTGGGTGAAAAACCTGCTCTCTTCCGGTATTGCTGCGGGTGGTATAACCGCTATCGTACTGAACCTGATTTTCCCGCCTGAAAAGCAGTAAAGGCTATGCGACGGTGATTCAAATTCACCGTCGTTATCATACTCTTTCACGATTCCTGCCTTGAGGATTGCGCGTAAATCGTGCATAACTCAACTATGTGCCCTTCGCAGGATGGAAGACCATGAAATTTATTGGAAAGCTGATTCTCTATGTGCTGATCGCCCTTCTGGTGGTGATTCTCGGCCTCTATTTCCTGCTGCAAACGCGCTGGGGCGCAGAACACATCAGTGCCTGGATATCTGAGCACAGCGACTATCAGTTATCCTTTGAGGCGATGGACCATCGTTTTTCTTCTCCTTCACATATCCTGCTGAAAAACGTCACCTTTGGGCGTGATGGTCAACCAGCCACGCTCGTGGCAAAAGCGGTCGATATTGGGCTGAGTACTCGCCAACTGACACATCCACGGCATGTCGATACGATCCTGCTTCAAAACGGTACCCTTAATATTTCGCCTCAGACGGCACCGCTCCCCTTTCAGTCTGACCGCCTGCAGTTGCAGGATATGGCGTTTAATAGCCCAGGCAGCGAGTGGGATCTGAGCGCTCAGCGGGTTAATGGCGGCATCATTCCCTGGCTGCCCGAAGCCGGTAAAGTGCTCGGCAGCAAAGCGCAGATTCAGCTCAGCGCGGGTTCTCTGACATTAAATGACGTTCCTGCTGCTAACGTCCTGATTGAAGGCAGTATCGATAACGAACAGGTGACATTAAGCACTATCGGCGCAGATATCGCGCGCGGTGCGTTAACCGGTGTGGCAAAACGCCATGCTGATGGCAGTTGGATGGTGGAGAATCTGCGGCTGAACGACATCCGACTGCAAAGCGATAAATCGCTGGCCGACTTTTTCGCGCCGCTGAACGCCATTCCATCGCTTCAGGTTAATCGCCTTGAGGTCACTGACGCGCGTCTACAGGGACCGGACTGGGCGGTCACTGACCTTGACCTTAGTTTGCGCAATCTGACTTTCAGCAAAGACGACTGGCAGACGCAGGAAGGCAAATTGTCGATGAATGCCAGCGAGTTCATTTTTGGCTCGTTGCATCTGTTCGACCCTATTCTGAATGCCGAGTTTTCGCCGCAAGGTATCGCGCTGCGCCAGTTCACTACCCGCTGGGAAGGCGGAATGGTCAGGACTTCCGGCAACTGGCTGCGGGAAGGTAAAGCCCTTATCCTCGATGACGCAGCCATCGCGGGCATCGAGTACACCCTGCCGGAAAACTGGAAACAGCGCTGGATGCAACCGCTGCCGACATGGCTGAACAGCCTGACGCTGAAGAAATTTACTGCCAGCCGCAACCTGGTGATTGATATCGACCCGACATTCCCGTGGCAGTTGACCGCGCTGGATGGTTATGGCGCGAATCTGGGGCTGGTCCAGAACCAGAAATGGGGCGTCTGGAGTGGAAACGCGACCCTGAATGCCGCCGCCGCCACCTTCAACCGCGTTGACGTGCGCCGCCCCTCCTTGTCTTTAGCCGCCAATGCCAGCACGGTAAATATCAGCGAACTGAGCGCTTTTACGGAAAGAGGGATTCTGGAAGCGACCGCCAGCGTGTCACAGTTACCGCCGCGCCAGACACAGATCAGCCTGAATGGCCGCGGTGTCCCGGTGAACGTTCTACAGCAATGGGGCTGGCCGGCACTGCCGATCGCCGGTGACGGTAATATCCAGCTAACAGCCAGCGGAACGGTGCAGGCAGACGCGCCGCTCAAGCCCACAGTGAATGGGCAATTGCACGCCGTGAATGCGAATAATCAGCAGGTCACGCAAACCATGCAGGCCGGAGTCGTCTCCGCGGGTGAAGTGACGTCGACCGAACCAGCCCCCATTTCCCCCGCGCCCGTTACGCCATAATCTCTCCTTACCGCTCCCGGATATTCATTATCCGGGAGCGTTCTCTGTCTGAAAGCGAAACAGGTATTCATTTATCGGCTATTTGTGCCTATTTTCCGCAACAGGTTTTCATCCCCACCGGGAGTTGTTATAACAATTACGTTGGAAGTCTTATTTAATGATTACAAACACCCTACATAAAATAAAGGAATAGCCATGTCTGTAATACGTCAACGTATTCTGGCGGATATGCAAAGATTCTCCAGAGCAATGATCGGGGCGGTCTTGTTCTTACCTGTTATTGGCTTAATCCTGGCATTAAGTTCAATATTAACTAACCCGACACTTATTTCCGAAACCAGCTTTTTACATCAAATAGGTCAACTCCTCGGTGATACCTTCTGGCCATTATTTGGCAACCTGGGACTGCTTTTCTGTGTCGGCATCAGCTATGGTCTGGCGAAAGATAAAAAAACCGAAGTCGCGCTGGTTGCCGTCATGTGCTTTATTATGTTTTTGGGCGCCAATCACTCCTGGCTGGAATATACTCACGGCATCGCTGAAAAGGTCAATGGCGAATATTATGGCACCGGACAAACGCAAATTTTAGGTTTTGTCGTTGTTGATATGGGGATCTTTTTAGGGATTATTCTCGGCTGCACCATTGCCTGGGTCCATAATAAAGTCTCTGAAATAGAGCTGCCGGGCGCACTCTCGATGTACGGCGGCGCAAAACTGACCTTAATCGCCATGACGCCGGTGATCCTTTTTTACGCCATTGCCTTTACCTGGTTCTGGCCGTTCATCACGCACGGCATCGCGGCATTAACCAGTTTCATGAAAAACGCCGGGGTGGCAGGCGTCTTCGTGTACGGCTTCTTTGAAAAATTCCTGATCCCAACAGGACTGCACCACTTTGTCTGGTCTCCCTTCCAGTTGACCCAGATTGGCGGCACTCTGAACGTTGACGGGCAGGTGGTCTCCGGGACGCAGGCCATCTTCCTGGCCTACATGCGCCATCCGGATCTCACCCCGGTAATGAACGAAGCACTGCGCTTTTCCCAGCAGGGCATGACGACAATCTTTGGTCTCTCCGGTGCAGCGCTGGCGTTTTACCACACCGCCACGCCGGAGAAGAAAATGATGGCGAAGGCGATTCTGTTGCCCGCTATTATTACCTCTATCCTCACCGGAATTACCGAACCGATTGAATTTACATTCTTATTTATTTCGCCGCTGTTATGGCTGATTCACGCCACGCTGACCGCCGCCTCTCAGGCAATTTGCGATCTGCTGACGGTTCGTCCGTGGGGCGCGTCCGGACTCATTGAGTTTCTGATATATAACCTGCCGTTGCCGGCAGCCCTCACCCGCTGGCCGCTATACGTTCTAATCGGTATCGGGCAATTCGCCGCGTACTACGTCATTTTCCGTACGCTGGTCATCAGGCTGAACCTGAAAACACCAGGGCGCGAAGATGACGGCGAAGTGAAACTCTACAGTAAAGAAGATTACCGCAATAAAAAGGCCAAAGCAGGTCAGGCCGTCACCGATGAGATCATTAAAGGCTTAGGCGGCAAAGAGAACATTATTTCTGTTGATAACTGTTTTACCCGATTACGCGTCGCGCTCCATCATCCCGACAAAATTGATGAAGCCTTATTAAAAAGTACCGGTGCCAATGGCGTAGTGCGTAATCAAAATGAAGTTCAGGTTATTTACGGTGTGAGGGTTGGACAGGTTCGATCCCGGGTAGATAACTGGCTGGCAAATAATTAATCAGGAGTTGTTATGAAATTAACCGTATTAGGCGGGGGCGGCGTTCGTTCCGCGTTCCTGGCGAAATCTCTGGCCTATAATGCGCATCGTATTGGTTTACAGGAAGTGGTGTTCCTCGATAACGCAGAAGAGAACCTGAAAATTTTCGGCGAAATCGCCCGTTATGTTTTTGCCACGATTCGACCTGATATTCGTTTCAGCCTGACGACGGATCCGGTATCTGCGTTAAAGAACAGCAATTATGTCATCACTACGCTACGCGTCGGCGGCGATGAAAGCCGTGTGCGCGATGAACGTATCGCGCTCAACCATAACACATTAGGTCAGGAAACCACCGGGGCGGGTGGTTTTGCGATGGCGATGCGGTCAATTCCCGCCATTCTCAATTACTGCCGTCTGATTGAAGAACATGCCGCACCCGATGCCATTCTGTTCAACTTTACTAACCCTTCCGGACTGGTTACCGAGGCGATCATTAAATCCGGGTTCAAACGTCGGGTTTATGGCATTTGCGACGCGCCATCAGAACTGATTCGCGAACTGCCTGCCATCCTCAACTGCGACGAAGCGGATTTGAAAGTGGAGTGCTATGGTCTGAACCACTTCTCGTGGTTTACCCATTTCACCGTGAAGGGTGAGGACGTCACCGACAAACTGGTGAGCAACCCGGCGCTGTACAGCAAAACGGCGATGCAGTACTTCTCACCGGTGCTGGTTCAGCTTTGCGACAAGCAATTGCTGAATGAATATCTCTATTACTATTACTATCGCGAAGTGGCGCTGAAAGCGATTCAGGATGCACCGGAAACGCGCGGTGAAGCTATCGCGCGGATCAACAAGGAAATGCGCGAGGAACTGCAGAATGTGGATGCGCAGGCAAACCCGGAAGCCGCATTCGATATCTGGATGAAACACTATCTGCGCCGCGAAAATAGCTATATGCAGAGTGAGTCGCATCAGGAAAAATTCAACACCCGCACGCCACTAACGCTGCAACAGTTTATTGAAGAACCGGATAGCGGCGGTTACGCAGGGGTGGCGCTGGATATTCTCGAAGCCGTGAACAGCGCCACCAGCAAACGCATCGTTGTCTCACTGCAAAACAATGGCACGCTGGATTTCTTACGCCCGGATGATGTCATTGAGATCAGCTGTGATCTGAGCAAAGAGGGGCTGAAACCGGTGACGCCGATCCACGTACCGGATGCGCAGAAAAACATGATCTCCTGCGTGAAAGAGTACGAACGTCTGGCAGTGGACGCCATCATGCGCAAAGATAAATTTCTGGCAATCCGCGCATTAATGGCGCATCCGCTGATTGGCTCCTGGTCGTTGGCCGAAAAGTTGGTTGGCGAGTATCTCGACGAAGCACAGTTTAGCGACTGGAAATGATCGTTCCCGGGGCGTCGAGTGGCGCCCCGCCCGGATTTTGCATAAACCAGAGCTTCAGCAAATGTTCGAATCCCAGGATGCAGTAACCAAAGAAAGGGTTGCTCCAGTAGATATCATCATCAAACTTTTGCGGATCGTGAATGATGACGGCGGTGTTTGCCGCCTGGGCCAGGGGGCTTTGATAGTCACCGGTAAAGCAGACAAGGTCGGTATTTTTACCTTCCAGCGCCTTGACCCAATTTAATGCCGAACTGCTGCGACCAGATTTAGACACCAGCCAGATAGAATCGAATTTTGCAGCCGTTTTTTGTTCCAGTATTTCGTAGTCCGGCCAAAGTGCCAGGCTGGCATTCACGCCAATCACCAGGAATTTATTATAAATATATTGCGCAATCAGTTGTGAGAAACCGCTGCCATGAATAAGAATACGGTCGTGCTGCAGACGATTTAATAGCAACGCGAGGTTTTCGGTTGGCTGGACATTCATAAAGTTAATATCATTGGTCACATCAAGTTTTGGCATTGTGATATTAAATTTAATGAAATACACCAGCTCCAGCCAGCCGCTAAATTTGAGCTTTTTCGCCAGACGGACCAGCGATGACGGATTGCTGTAACAGTGTTCCGCGACGGTGCGGATACCCTCACGAATGCATTGTTCTGGATTATTCTGAATAAAGCGCAGTACGGTAACTTCTGTCTTACTTAATTTTACATCACGAAATACATTTTCCAGTTCCATTTTCTGCTCCTGTGAGTGCAGAATAAATTTATCATTTTTTAAAGTAAACGGTCTGTGCAACAGGTCACTTCATCACAATTTCATATTAAAAAAAGAAATGAATAAAAATCTGACATTACTCGCCATGATATTTTTCTTATGGGGCAATATAACCGCCATTAACAGCGTGCTGATCATCTTTTTCTATCAGTATTTCCATCTGTCGTGGTCGCAGTCTATTTTCATTACCGTTATTTTTTACGTGGCCCCTTTTCTGACCTGTCTGCCCTGTTCAATGCTGATTGAACGCCAGGGGTACCGTAAGGTGTTGCTGCTGTCGTTAACGTTGTCGGTTGCGGGATGCCTGCTGTTCGCTCTGGCGTTGCAGCTGGATTCCTTCGCCCTGTCACTGTTGGCGATGTTTGTCGTGGCGACGGGCGTGGCGGCGATGCAGGTTGTCGCGAATCCCTATCTGACATTGCTCAGCGCACCGCACAAACGCATTGGCAATCTGTGTCTGGCCTCTGCGGTTAATTCGCTGGGAACCACGCTGGCGCCCATGCTGGTTGCCCTCCTCCTGGCGTTTTCACCTATCGATATCCTGGCGCGTGAAGAACCTATCAGTGCGCTCTGGCTTTGCCTCGCCTGCTTTTCGCTGGCATTGATTGCAGGGGTTTTTTGGATCCGCCTGCCGGATGTGGCGCGCCCGGGAAAAGCCGCGTCAGGAACGTATAACGCCTGGAAGAACAGAGAACTGTTATTCAGTGTGGCGGCGATTTTTATCTATGTCGGCGTCGAAGTGAGCCTTGCGACCAGTCTGGTAAAATATCTCATCACCATCGGCGGCTGGAGCACTACTGTTGCGATGTCGCTGGTCTCTTTTTACTGGGGAGGTGCGCTGGCGGGTCGTTTTCTTTATGGTTTTCTCGCCGACAAAACAGGCAATTACACGCCGTTTCTGATGGCGACGCTGGCCTGTGCAACGGCGGTGATGATGGCGATATGGCTGAACAATACCACTGGCGGTTATCTGCTTATCCTGACCGGTTTAGGAAACTCAATTCTCTATCCGATTATCTTCGGGCACACCATCAACAAAAATCCGGCGATCGCCAATATTTCTGCCGCAGCAATGGTGATGGCCGGGATTGGTGGTGCGGTTATACCCTTACTGCAGGCTGCTTGTATTGATGGACTCAACCTCCGGTTCAGCTTTCTATTACCGGTCGCGTTGTATCTGCTGCTGGCGCTGTGGGGGCGGCTGAACCTCCACCCCCTCGGTACATCAACTTAAAGCGAAATGACGATCTCATGACTTTGCGGCGTCACCATCACGCCCAGTTCGCTTCCCCGGTGTGAAGCGCCGCGAATACCGCTAATCTGCGCGATGTTACGCAGGCACAACGTCCAGTCGTGCGCATCCCCCTTGCCCGTCACGGTGAGGGTGTTGCCATTGCGCTTAGCAGTCAGCGTAAAGATAACCGAACCGTCAGCAGCAGGGACGTCGCACACGGCTTCACGTCCCTCCTCGAGCGCGAACAACTGGAAGGCAGTGCCTTCGTTCCACGCGTAATCTGGTTTCTGATTATTACGGCCCAGCGCCAACAGGGTGTTGCCACGCACATACACTGGCAGACTCAGGAAGTCATGCTGCTGTTTGTACCAGCGGCTGCCCTGTACGACGTCATTGTGCCACAGATGCGTCCAGCGTCCTTCCGGCAAGTAAAACTGCACCTCCCCCGTTTCCGAGAATACAGGCGCCACCATCACTGAATCCCCTAGCATATACTGGCGATCGAGATAATCGCATGCCGGATCGTCCGGGAACTCCAGCATCATGGCGCGCATCATTGGCGTGCCCCGCTCGTGTGCACGAGCCGCTTCACGGTACAGGTACGGCATCATGCGGCACTTCTGCTCGGTGAAGAAGCGCACCACATCGCAGGATTCCTCATCATACGCCCAGGGCACACGATAGGATTTGCTGCCGTGCAGGCGACTGTGGCTGGAGAGCAGACCAAACGCACACCAGCGTTTATAAACGTGTGCCGGCGCGGTGTTTTCGAAGCCGCCGATATCGTGGCTCCAGAAGCCAAAACCGGACAAGCCAATGGACAGGCCGCCGCGCAGGCTTTCTGCCATTGACTCATAGTTGGCGTAGCAGTCGCCGCCCCAGTGTACCGGAAACTGCTGCGCACCCACCGATGCGGATCGGGCGAACAGCACCGCCTCTTTTTCGCCAACGGTCTCTTTCAGCACGTTCCACACCAGTTCGTTGTAGATGTAGGCATAATGGTTGTGCATTTTCTGCGGATCGGAACCATCAAACCATTGCACATCGGTCGGGATACGCTCGCCGAAGTCGGTCTTGAAGCAGTCAACACCGATATCCACCAGACCTTTCAGTTTATTGGCATACCATTCACAGACCTGCGGATTGGTGAAGTCATAAATCGCCAGCCCCGGTTGCCATTTATCCCATTGCCACAGCGAACCGTCCGGACGTTTCAGCAGGTAGCCTTTCTCTTTCAGCTCCTTGAAAATCGGCGATTTCTGTCCGATGTACGGGTTGATCCATACGCAGACCTTCAGCCCTTTCTCCTTCAACCGACGAATCATTCCTTCCGGGTCGGGGAACGTCACCGGATCCCATTCGAAGTCGCACCACTGAAAAGCCTTCATCCAGAAGCAGTCAAAGTGGAAGACGTGCAGTGGCAGATTGCGCTCAGCCATGCCGTCGATAAAGCGGTTTACCGTCGCTTCATCGTAGTTGGTGGTGAACGAAGTGGTCAGCCACAGGCCAAACGACCAGGCAGGCGGCAACGCCGGACGCCCCGTGAAGCGGGTATAGCGGTTCAACACTTCTTTCGGCGTCGGACCGTCGATCACGAAATATTCGAGATATTCGCCCTCGACGCTGAACTGCACTTTCGACACTTTCTCCGAACCGACTTCAAACGAGACGCACTGTGGATGGTTGACCAGTACGCCATAGCCACGGTTGGTCATATAAAACGGGATGTTCTTATAGGATTGTTCGGTGCTGGTGCCGCCATCACGGTTCCAGGTTTCTACCGTCTGACCGTTACGCACCAGCGCGGTAAAGCGCTCGCCCAGACCGTAAACCGTCTCGCCGACGCCCAGATCCAGGCGCTCGAACATGTAGTTCCGCTGGGTGGTGGTGTCCTGCACATAGCCGTTGTTCTTCAACTGACTACCGGTAATGCGCACACCGTTACGCAGGAAATCCAGCGACCAGCACTCACCTTTAGTGACGCGCACGCTTAAGTTACCGCTTTTCAGCTCAGCAACCTCAGCGGTGTTTTGGATATCGACCTTCACGTCCTGTAAAACATTGAGCGGGTAATGCGGACCGTTATCCAGCGCCCCCTGAAAGTGTTCCATACGCACGCCCACAATCCCTTCCTGCGGCGAAGAGAAACGCAATGTAAAGAGCGGAGTATCCAGTTGCCAGGTGCGTTCGCGGACATCACGCGGCGCGGCATAAACCACCAGTTCGTTACCGTGCTGTTCCACATCAAACACCTGGACTGGATGAAGTAAATTAAGGCCAGGCTGAATCAGCCAGTTTCCGTCGCTAATCTTCATACTCTGTTCCTTTAGTTCTGAAATTCGTTATGCGTAAATTCCTGCTGATTGCGACGCGCGCCCTGTGCCAGTTGGTCGAGGATGTTTCTCAGGTAAGGCGTTTTCAGGGTGTAGAAGCGTTTGGCAATCACGGCACTCAGCAGATAGCAGATGGCCGGGACGATTGTGAACAGGGCAATAATGATGTTGATGGTGGCGTTGTTCTGCGTTTTCGCCGCCGCGTCGTAGCCACCGCCTGCCAACATCCAACCAATAAGCGCGCCACCGAGCGCCAGACCCAGTTTGAGTACGAACAGTGTGCCCGCAAAACTGATACCGGTCAGACGTTTACCGTTACACCATTCGCCATAATCGACGGTATCGGACATCATCACCCACTGGATCGGCGTCACCAGCTGGTGCAACACGCCAATCACGAAGATAAAGACGAACATGGTGATGTCGGCCTGCATCGGGACAAAGAACATCGCGAGGCTAACCACGGCCAGGGCCGCGTTGGTCCACCAGAAGATGCTGACTTTGCATTTCCAGTCGGTGAGGGGTTTTGCCAGCGCGGAGCCAATCAGGTTACCGACACAGTAGGTGGTCAGGAAGGCGACGAATACTTCCGGCGTCCCCAGGATCCAGGTGACGTAATACATCATCGCACCACCGCGTACGCAGACGGCGAGAATATTGAGGATGGTCAGCAGCCCCACAATCCGCCACTGGTCATTTTGCCAGATATCGCGGAGATCTTCGCGCATTGAGGTTGTGCTCGGTGGCGCTTCGATACGCTCTTTGGTGGTGAAGAAGCAGAACGCCAGCATCAGGAATGCCACTACCGACAGCACTGCAATCCCACCCTGAAATCCCAGCGCTTTGTTATCACCGCCAATAAGATTCACCAGCGGCATCATCAGCACGGTCGAGAGCATCCCGCCCGCCGTCGCCAGCACAAAGCGCCAGGATTGCAGAGAAATACGCTGCGTGGGGTCATTAGTGATCACCCCGCCCAGTGCGCAATACGGGATATTCACCACGGTATAAAGCAGCGTCAGCAGCGTATAGGTGATAGCAGCGTAAATCATCTTACCGTTCAGGCTGAGGTCCGGCGTGCTGTATGCAAGGACGCAAACAAGGCCAAACGGCAGCGCGCCAAACAGCACCCACGGACGGAATTTGCCCCAACGGGAACGCGTGCGATCCGCCAGCAGCCCCATGCACGGGTCTGAAATGGCGTCCAGCGCGCGCGCCAGTAAAAACATGGTGCCGACAAAACCGGCGGGAATACCGAAAATATCGGTATAAAAAAACATCATATACAGCATGACGTTATCAAAAATGATATGACTGGCAGCGTCGCCCATCCCGTAGCCAATCTTCTCCTTAACAGACAAAATATGAATAGTCATAACGCATCCTTTCGCGCTCTCATGCGCACTGGTACCGGTTACCGTTTTTGTAAACCATTCGCGCTAGCGACGGATATTCCGATATCTCGTTATTAAATTACGATTCTTGTTTTCTGTGATCGCGGTTGCGCCAGAAGATGTGAGAAAATGTAACTAGAGGAATTTATGAGGATTTATATGAAACCGATCATGGTAAGAAGAAAGGGAAGTTAAAAAAGTGAGTGAGGGGGTGTGGAAACGTCAGGAAGTAGCTATAATGCGCCCCGCCTCCATGTAGCAATGCAGGCGCGGAAGATCGTCGTCTCCGGTGAGGCGGCTGGACTTCAAATCCAGTTGGGGCCGCCAGCGGTCCCGGGCAGGTTCGACTCCTGTGATCTTCCGCCAAAATATCATGCTCTATTCCCGCTTCAGAAAGCCTAAAAACGCCTTCTACATTCGAGTTTCGCGCGGTTTTCATCGCGTCTCTTACAACACCATCACCATCTCGTGCCACGCCATCCCGCCGTGATCGGATTCAGACGGTTTGACGTAGCGATAGCCAAAGTGAGCATAAAGATCGACATGACGATCTTTACACATCAGGTGAATCGTCTTTTTGTGCATCGCTTTCATCCGCGCCACAAATTCGCGCATCATCAGTGAAGAATAGCCTTTGCCCTGAAAATCCGGGTGCACCACCACCGACATAATCACCGCATTGGGCGCATCCGGATCGTGGCCTACCAGTTCCTTAAAAGCCTCGTCAGACATCACCACTTCCCAGGCGCAACCGGCATTAATAAAGCCAGCCACCTCGCTGTTTAACTCCATGCACATAAATCCCTGCGGATAGCGCTGGATACGGGTAGCAATCTTTTCCCGGGTTGCCGCTTCATCGCCTTCATAGGCGAGCGTTTCAATCTCATAACAGCGGTCAACATCGGCGGGCGTGGCCTGACGGAATAGCGGAGTGGGCATGCGTTTACCTTTTTTTGAATCAACTGGACTGCCTCATCATACCCGCAGATAACACGGTTTACGCTGATGGTATTCACATGAAAATGAAAGGGATGTACAAAGCCCGGCGTGATGTTATTCGCCGGACCATTTGCGGATGTGCGAGCAGATTGACGCATTGCGTCATGAAATCAGCTAGCCGGGTAGTCCAGATACCCTTCTTTCCCGCCACCAAAGAACGTCTCTTTAATTGGCGCATTCAGCGGCAAGTCATTTTTTAGTCGATGTGGCAGATCCGGGTTAGCAATAAATGGACGACCAAAACCGATCAGATCGGCCCAGCCGTTCGCCAGCGCCTCTTCAGCACGGGCTTTGGTGTATTTACCGGAGTAAATCAACGTGCCGTGGAAGATAATACGCAGCGCTTCTTTAAACGCGGCAGGCATGACCGGCGCATCTTCCCAGTCCGCTTCGGCGATATGAATATAGGCAATGCCTAGCTCGTTCAGCACGCTGGCTGCCGCCAGATAGGTCGCTTCCGGGGTATCATCTTTTGACCCCATCAGCGTGGTCAGCGGAGCGAGACGAATACCCACGCGCTCTTTACCAATCGCCGCTGAGACCGCCGTCACCACCTCCCGCATAAAGCGCAGACGGTTTTGCAGCGAGCCGCCGTATTCGTCGTCA
>NZ_JBFWLF010000020.1:0-26642 GCF_050252275.1 Citrobacter sp.
ACATGCTCTTTTCAAAATTGAGCAGGTCCGGCGTCCCGCGGGTGGTTTTCTTCCACCAGTTATCAAAGTGACGGGCAGAAATGACATCATGGCTGATGCGCTGGTCGTAGAACTCGAACAGCGTCTCGTCGTCCACCAGAATGTCGCGGCGACGCGATTTATGCTCCAGTTCTTCCACTTCGGCACGCAGTTTGAGGTTTTCGCGGAAGAAAGCATGACGCGTCTGCCAGTCGCCCTCCACCAGCGCATGGCGGATAAACAGTTCACGGCACAGCGCAGGATCAATCTGGCTGTAGTTCACCTTACGCGCTGCGACGATCGGCAGACCGTAGACGGTCACTTTTTCCGTCGCCATCACCGCGCCCTGCGCCCGCTCCCAGTGCGGTTCACTGTACGAGCGTTTAATCAGATGCTGAGCGACCGGTTCCACCCACTCGGGATCGATGCGTGCTGCAATGCGCCCCCACAGACGGCTGGTTTCCACCAGCTCCGCAACCATTGCCCACTTCGGCGGCTTCTTGAACAAGCCGGAACCGGGGAAAATCGAAAAACGGGCATTACGCGCGCCGGTATATTCCTGCTTATCGGCATCTTTCATGCCAATATGCGACAACAACCCGATCAGTAGCGCAATATGGATCTCGCGGTATTCCGCCGGTTCGCTGTTCACCGGAATACCCAGCTCTTTTACCACCTGACGCAGTTGGGTGTAGATATCCTGCCACTCACGCACGCGCAGATAGTTCAGATAGTCGGTCCGGCACAGGCGACGAAACGCGTTGGACGACAACGCTTTTTGCTGTTCGCCGAGGTAATTCCACAGATTCACAAAGGCAAGGAAATCGGACTCTTTATCGTGGAAGCGACGGTGTTTTTCATCAGACGCCTGCTGTTTGTCCATCGGGCGTTCGCGCGGATCCTGAATCGACAGCGCCGAGGTAATGATCATCGCCTCGCGCACGCAGCCATGTTTTTGCGCTTCCAGCACCATGCGCGCCAGGCGCGGATCCACCGGCAACTGGCTCAACTGGCGCCCCAACGGCGTCAGTTTATAGGCCGTCGCCTGTTCATCAGTGGTAATCGCACCCAACTCTTCCAGCAAACGCACGCCGTCCTGAATGTTGCGCTTATCCGGCGCTTCGACAAACGGGAACGCGGCGATATCGCCCAGCCCCAGCGCCGTCATCTGCAAAATGACCGACGCCAGGTTGGTGCGCAGAATCTCCGGGTCGGTAAACTCCGGACGCGACAGGAAATCATCTTCAGAATAAAGACGAATGCAGATGCCTTCGGATACACGACCGCAGCGCCCTTTACGCTGGTTGGCGGAGGCCTGCGATACGGGCTCGATCGGCAAACGCTGTACTTTGGTGCGGTAGCTGTAGCGGCTGATACGCGCCGTACCAGGGTCGATCACATATTTGATCCCCGGTACCGTCAGCGAGGTTTCCGCCACGTTGGTCGCCAGCACAATGCGCCGCCCGCTGTGCGACTGGAAGACGCGGTTCTGTTCGCTATTCGACAGTCGCGCATACAGCGGCAGCACTTCCGTATGGCGCAGATTGAGTTTATTCAGTGCGTCGGCGGTATCGCGGATCTCGCGCTCACCGCTCATGAAGATCAGGATGTCGCCGGGGCTTTCACGCCCCAGTTCATCCACCGCATCGAAAATGGCCTGCAACTGATCACGCTCGGTGTCATCCGCCTCTTCGACGATCGGTCGATAGCGGACTTCCACCGGAAAGGTGCGCCCAGACACTTCAATAATCGGCGCATTGTTGAAATGCTTCGAAAAACGCTCCGGATCGATGGTCGCGGAGGTGATGATAATTTTCAGATCCGGACGGCGCGGCAGCAGTTCTTTCAGATAGCCGAGCAGAAAATCGATATTCAGGCTGCGTTCGTGCGCTTCATCGATAATGATGGTGTCATACTGCATCAGCAGACGGTCCTGCTGAATTTCCGCCAGCAGGATACCGTCGGTCATCAGCTTCACCATCGTGTTATCGCTGACGTGATCGCTAAAGCGCACCTTATAACCAATGCACCCGCCCGGCTCTGTCTGCAGCTCTTCGGCGATACGGTTCGCCACCGTTCGCGCCGCCAGACGACGCGGCTGGGTGTGGCCAATCAGCCCTTTCACCCCACGCCCCAGTTCCATACAGATCTTCGGAAGCTGGGTGGTTTTCCCCGAACCGGTTTCCCCGGCCACGATCACTACCTGGTGATCACGCACGGCGTCGAGGATCGCCTGTTTCTTCTGACTGACGGGCAGGTTTTCCGGGTAGGTAATCGCCGGTCGCGCCGCTTCGCGTAGCACAACTTTACCTGCAGCCTGTTCAATCTCTTTCGCCATCTCCTGGTAAATGGCTTGTTGTGCATCAGGATTTTTAACCTTCTTCACACCGTGCAGGCGCCGCGAGAAACGCTGGCTGTCACGCAGCATCAGTGAATCTAACTGCTGCTGTAAGGCATGAAACGTGAATTTTTGTTGTTCTGTCATAGCGTTAAAAGGCAGAGCACTGCCTGGTTAAATCTCTTCTCAATGATAGGTATAGAGTACCACATCAGCACATTTTGTGTGTTGTTCAATAAATTCGAACATAGGATTCGATATATTGCGCTTTCTCTGCGACAGGATTGTGAATAAAGTGGCAACAAGCAACGGGGCACAGCCCATTCAAACACCTATAAGGAAACACCCATGAGCAAGGTATTAGTTCTCAAATCCAGTATTCTGGCAGGGTACTCTCAGTCTGGTCAGTTGTCTGATTATTTTGTTGAACAGTGGCGTGAAAAGCACTCTGCTGACGAAATCACCGTCCGTGACCTGGCTGCTAATCCGATCCCGGTACTGGATGGCGAACTGGTGGGTGCCCTGCGCCCGAGCGACGCGCCGTTGACGCCTCGTCAACAGGACGCACTGGCGCTCTCTGATGAACTGATCGCTGAACTGAAAGCACACGACGTGATCGTTATCGCCGCGCCGATGTACAACTTTAACATCCCGACGCAGCTGAAAAACTATTTCGATCTGATTGCACGTGCTGGCGTGACGTTCCGCTACACCGAGAAAGGGCCGGAAGGTCTGGTGACCGGTAAACGTGCGGTGATCCTCTCCAGCCGTGGCGGTATCCACAAAGACACCCCAACTGACCTGATTGCGCCGTACCTGAAAGTCTTCCTCGGCTTTATCGGCATCACCGATGTGAACTTCGTGTTCGCAGAAGGGATTGCCTACGGCCCTGAAGTAGCGTCTAAAGCGCAGTCTGACGCCAAAGCCGCCATCGATAGCGTGGTTGCAGCGTAAGTTCTCCCCCTCCCGCTCCGGCGGGAGGTTTTTTATCACTTCGCCTGATAACGCAAATATCCCACCACGCCATTACTCGCACCATCACTCGGATGATTCACCCCGTCAGTGACTTCCACGCAGGCAAAATCAAACGGCGACACATTCTCAATGCATGCCACGTTCACGCCATACTGATCCGGACTGGAACGTCGCTGGTGGAAAGTGTAAATCCCACACACTGAACAGAAAAAGTGCCTTGCTGTGCCGGTATTGAAACGATACTCCGTCAGTTTATCCTGCCCTGAGAGAACCGTTATCCCCATCAACGGCGCAGAAACAACCACCGCACCGCGCATCCGACAAAATGAACAGTTACAACGCCGTATGGTATTGAACCCATCGCTAAGTTGAACGGTAAATTTGACAGCCCCGCAGTGACATTGCGCATTTCGTTTTTCAGTCATGGTCAACCTCCGCCTTATGCCTTTTGCGCAATACTGTCCAGGGTCGCCAGCACTTCCGCTGAAAGTGTCAGATCCCCTGCCGCCATATTTTCATGCAGATGCGTCACTGAAGAGGTACCCGGTATCAGCAAAATATTCGGTGAGCGATGGAGCAACCATGCCAGCGCAACCTGCATTGGCGTTGCATTGAGGCTTGCGGCCACGTCCGAGAGCGTTGAAGACTGTAGCGGCGTAAACCCGCCCAACGGAAAAAAGGGAACGTAAGCAATGCCGTCTTCCGCCAGCGCGTCGATCAGCGCATCATCCTGACGATGGGCGATATTGTACTCATTTTGCACGCAGACCACCTCTGCGATGCTGCGCGCTTGCGCCACCTGGCTGGCAGTCACATTGCTCAGACCGATGTGTCTGACCAGCCCCTGCTGCTGAAGCTCAGCCAGCACGTTGAAACTCTCTTCAATGGAACCTTCATGCGGGCCGTGACCCTCGCCCAGCATAATGCGTAAGTTAACGACATCCAGTACATCCAGACCCAGATTGCGCAGATTATCGTGAACCGCCTGCCTGAGTTCCGCTGGCGAGAATGCCGGTAGCCAGGAGGCATCGTCTCCACGGCGGGCACCGATTTTCGTGACAATCACCAGATCGTCCGGATAAGGATGCAACGCTTCGCGAATGATTTGATTGGTAACGTGCGGACCGTAAAAATCGCTGGTATCAATATGATTGACGCCCAGCGCGATCGCTTCCCGAAGCACCGTCAAGGCAACATGACGATCGCGCGGTGGACCAAAAACCCCAGGCCCCGCCAGTTGCATCGCCCCATACCCTATGCGTTTGACCTGCCGGGAACCGAGAGTAAACGTTTCTGTGATGCCGTGACTTGCCATAACTGCCCCTTCTGCTGAATAGCGCGTAAGAAAACAGAGTATAGAAACTTACCCTGCAAATTATTACGCGTCACCCAACAAAAAGGAAAAACCGCAGACGGCAATGTGGAATGATTATTTCCGCAACCACTTCCCGTTAATGCCCTGGACATATTCTCCTGGTTTCGCCCGCTCGACCAGTTTCTGTCCGGCCATTTTCGCCACTTCATCGACCGGGATGTTATGACTCTCGGCCAACTGTTGGTAGCTGGCGCTGCGTGCTTTGTTGATCTCACTGACCAGCGCCAGCGTCTGCGCATCCTGTTTCAGCGCCACCAGATAACCATTGAACGTTTCACCGACCCGGCCCTGGGTTCTGGCCTCATTTAACGTCAGCGCAAAGGCACTGCCACTCAGCAAACTCAGAATGAGCGCCGCCAGAATAAAGGTTCTTTTCATCATCACCTCAGAACAAGTCGCTGCGGGATTTGAGCAGGCTTTCAACGTCCTTATCCACTTTGATATGAATCTCATGCTCAATTTTGACGTTCATATTAATGGTGATGGGCTCTTTTGGCGCCGCGACTTCAATGCGCGGCGTACAGCCCGTTACGAACCACAGCGGGAGAAGCGCCAGCATGACTATCATTGTTTTCATTGGGGTTCCTCACATTCCTTGCCTTGTTGACAGGTTTTTTCCGGCAGCGCCGCGTTTTGTTCAAGCCATGCCTGGAGATTGTCGCCAAAGCGCAGACTGCGCCACAGCGTAAAGACATTCTCTTCGTGGGTAGAGTTGAGATTCACCGTACCGACCTTGCCATCCACATGGCTGTTGCCACGAATTTGCGCCTGCATCGTCAATACGCCCAGATTGTCCAGATTGATTTTGGTCCATGAATGGGCAATCTCCATATACCGCAACCAGTTGATGGCCGCCCCTGCTGCCATGTTGTCTTTTACCACCGCATCGGCGGTGTCTTTATCGATGCGCAGCGTCATCGGACCCGGATTGGTTAACCAGCCATCTTTGATAATCCATTTCTCATCGTTCAGCCACAGAGGGAGCGCACCGCTCACCGGCCCGGACATGGCAAACTGTTTCGGATTTACTGCGCTGATAAGTTCGCTTGAGGAGATATTTTGCACCCGCACCAGCGCCGGATCGTGCTGCGGCATGCGCAGTTGTTGCATGGAAACCTTACCGCCCAACACATCCACATTCACGTCAGTCAGTAGCAGCGGATCGGCTTCACTCCACGGATAAGCGCCTTCCAGATCGGCGGTGATATTGGTAGCAGTCACCTGGTTGACGACTTCGGCAATGCGTAGCGACACCGGTCCGCGTGTCCCCAGTTGCCACGCGCCCTCACTAAAGCGGAACGGTAATACAAAATCGACGCCGTTGATCTGGTTATCCGGCATCCAGGCGCTGCCGCCTTTCAAGACGCCGTGACCACCGGCCTCGAATCCTTGTTCTGCCGCTGCCGAAAACGCTACCTGGGCATACAGTTCGCCCTCACGTAATTTCATTTTCCACTCTGGCGGCACCAGCGGCTGGAACACCTCCAGTGACTGTTTTGGCCACCAGGCCTGGCCACGTAAACGTAAGCCATCCCAACGACCGTTTAACCGCACGGGGCCGATCGCCCCGGCATGCAAATCGCCTTTGAACTGGAAAAAAGTTGGATCGCGCCCCTCCACGCTGAACTTGAGCGTTGAGGGCGGCAAAACGCTGCCGCCGGAGAAATGGGTTTCTCCGGCATCGAACGAGAGCGCCCCACTGAACCGGGGATGTGCCGCATCACGCACCCATTCGACCGGTTTATCCATGATTAAACGGGGTGTTTCAACCTTCATGGTGCCGTACTGAAGCTGGTCAAATCCCGTAGACAAATCGGTCAGCGTGATGGTGTTGTCATGCCATTCACCTTTGCCTGCCACATCCCATTTCGCGTGCATCGGGGTGAAACTGCCCTCGCCCCAGTAGCGCCACTGCCAGCGCCCCGCATCGGGCAGAAAATCATTCGCCAGCCCGTCCAGATGCAGAACGAAATCCCCCATCTGATTCTCATGGGCGCGCAGAATCGCCTGCAATCGTCCGTCCACGCCACGCTGCGTGACCTTCACGCCCGCCAGCGGCCAGCGAATTTCGTCAATATCCAGTGAGTCGATGACCCGTCCGCGCGAGCGCAGCAGCGCGCCAGGTTCAAACGCCAGCTCCGGATCGGTCAGGCTGCCGGTCAACCGGGCAGGTAATCTGGCATAGAAAATCAGATCATCCTGCTTGGCTTCGCCAGTCAGTTGCAGCGGCATCGCGCTGTCGTCCATGCTCAGTTTTCCCGGCCCAAACGAAAGCACGGCGTTCCCTTTCCCCGCCTCCCCCTGGGTCAGCACATTAAACCGTCCGCTGATCACCGCGTTCTCGGTGCCTTCCTGCCAGTTCTCCACCTTCACACCCAGACGCCCGCTGAGGGGAAAACCCTGATAGGGCCACGACCAGCGTCCGTCGCTGATGGTTAACTGCTGACGCGTGAGTTCCCACGGCAGGTCAAGCAGCGGATCGGCATTATCCCGTGCCATTACGATGAGCTGCCCGGCATTCTCACGCCACTCCAGTTCCGCATCGACCAACGATGGCTCCTGCGGCAGACTGAGCGTGGCAACGGTGTGCCCGCTCACCGGCAGTCCATCCGGCACCAGCGGCATCGTGAACTCACCAACCAGTTTGACCGGCTGTTGACCTTCAAACGCCATGACATCAAGCTCACTCACCGTCAGCGTCTGACCGCGCAACTGCCCCTGAAATTTCACTTTATCGCCCTGATAACGCAGTTGCTGGAGCGAAGGGGTCAGCGAAACGTTCAGTTTGCCCTGCCACACCTGCCAGGGTGAAAGAATAACGTTGTCGATGGTGATCCAGGTATTGGGCAGCATGGACTGCCATTCCGCGAGAGTGCGCGGCGCCGCGGGAGATTGTTCCGTTTGCGGCAGTTTTGCCAGACAGGCAGAATCGAGTTCCAGCGTGCCAATATCCAGTTGCCAACGGCTGGGATGCGACAACCAGGCCTGACTGACCCTGGCCAACTGGCAATCATCAACCAGATAGCGAAGTTCAGGAATATGTAAACCGTGGCGCGTGAATCGGGGACTATCATCCAGTGCAATGCGCGTTCCAACCGGCAGCCAGATGCCCGCCAGCGTCGGAACCCACCACCCCAGCGTCATTACCAGAGTCAACGGCACGAGGATCACGAGTAAGAGAAGCGCCAGAACGGCTTTATATTTACCCTTCATGGGCAGTTAATATCCTGATTTAGCGAAAAATTAAGCCGAATTAGGCCGTTATTGTGTCATGTTTAGTTAACCATGCCCAGATTAAGAATAGATGCTCCAGGATGACACACAAACTTTTCACCATCGTTAAGATCAGAAAGTCAGATAAATTACAGAGACTTATCAGATAAATCTAAAGATTAATAGCGGGTAATAGCCGACAAACTATTGCCCTCTATTCTGCAATCAGGCCCGGATAATGTGAAAGTCAGAGGCCGTAGAAAGTGAGTAAATAGTTCGGTTGAAATGCAGACTGTTACACAGGAACATATTGATATTAATCGATGTTGACGCCATATCAGTCGTATCCTGACGAACAACGGGCTGTTTGTGTCACCGAAACAGAGGTGTGGAGCAGCACTGTCACCTGCTGAAATCTGCAATCGATACACTGAACGAACAATCTATTGATGCTCTAGAATTATTCATTATAGGTATCACTTTCAATAATATTTTATGTTTTGTAAAATAATTTGAATTCGATAATTGTGATTCGATATCACTGGAGAAAGACTTATGAAACTCGCCGTCTACAGTACAAAACAGTACGACAAAAAGTATCTGCAGCAGGTTAACGAAGCCTTTGGTTTTGAACTTGAATTCTTTGATTTTCTGTTGACGGAGAAAACGGCTAAAACCGCTCATGGCTGCGAGGCGGTTTGTATTTTCGTGAACGATGATGGCAGTCGCCCGGTGCTCGAAGAACTGAAAAATCATGGCGTTAAGTACATTGCTTTGCGTTGCGCGGGGTTCAATAACGTCGATCTGGATGCGGCAAAAGAGTTAGGTCTGCAGGTCGTTCGTGTCCCGGCCTATTCTCCGGAAGCCGTCGCGGAACATGCGGTGGGCATGATGATGACGCTGAACCGCCGTATTCATCGCGCTTATCAGCGTACTCGTGATGCTAACTTCTCACTGGAAGGGTTAACCGGCTTCACGATGCACGGAAAAACGGCGGGGGTGATTGGTACCGGGAAGATCGGCATCGCGGCCCTGCGTATTCTGAAAGGCTTTGGAATGCGTCTGCTGGCGTTTGATCCGTACCCCAGCGCAGCTGCGCTCGAACTCGGCGTAGAATATGTTGATTTGCCGACGCTGTTCGCCGAATCCGATGTGA
Organism: Citrobacter sp.; assembly: GCF_050252275.1. Lineage (NCBI taxonomy): Bacteria > Pseudomonadati > Pseudomonadota > Gammaproteobacteria > Enterobacterales > Enterobacteriaceae > Citrobacter > Citrobacter sp. Next base: position 9,076 of record NZ_JBFWLF010000020.1, read on the forward strand.
TTTCGCTGCACTGCCCGTTAACGCCAGAAAACTATCACCTGCTGAACCATGCCGCGTTTGATCAGATGAAAAATGGCGTGATGGTCATCAACACCAGTCGTGGCGCCCTGATCGATTCTCAGGCGGCGATTGAAGCGCTTAAAAATCAGAAAATAGGTTCACTGGGGATGGACGTTTACGAAAACGAGCGCGATCTGTTCTTCGAAGATAAGTCGAACGACGTTATCCAGGATGATGTTTTCCGTCGCCTGTCGGCCTGTCATAACGTCCTGTTTACCGGGCATCAGGCTTTCCTCACCGCTGAAGCGTTGACCAGTATTTCTGAGACTACGCTGCAAAATTTACAGCAGTTAGCGAACGGAGAAACCTGCCCTAACGCCCTGTTCTGATCCGCCGCCTTCCTGTTCGCAGGAGGGCATTTCAGAATTTCCCCAAAGCCACTGGCGATGAAATAGGTATGCTGTCGGTGGCGATTACGTTTAAATGCAGAGAGTTAACATGAAGAAGGTCATAGCGCTGGTTGCGCTGAGCCTGCTGGTTGCAGGTTGTGTAAGCAACGGAAAAGTATCGGTCAGCCGTGAGCAATTACAGCATCACCGCTTTGTGCTGGAGAGCGTAGACGGTAAACCGATCAATGCAAAGGGTCATCCGCTTGAACTGAGTTTTGGCGAAAAGATGATGATTTCGGGCAATATGTGTAATCGCTTCAACGGTCAGGCATCACTTTCTGACGGTGCATTGAAAGTAAAAGAGATGGCGATGACCCGAATGATGTGCGCCGATCCCCAGCTCAACGAGCTGGACAATACCCTCAGCACCATGCTGAAACAGGGCGCACAAGTAGACCTGACCGCCAACCAGCTCACCCTGGCCACAGCGGAACATACGTTAAGCTATAAGCTTGCCGATTTAATGTAGTAATGGGTGCTTAATAGCTACCACAGCTTCCCGCGGCGAGGGATTGTTCACTGCAACGTTTGCCGTTGGGAAGCGCGCACATACCAATTGCCGATCCGTCTAACTGACGGGCAACGGAAAGTGAACCGCCTATCATGGCGCAATTTGCCTCACCGGAACTGGTCATCGATGCTTTTAAACCCGGTGCGACATGCGCTGCTGTCGCCTGCTGAACAGGTTCATTGTCACTGCTGCAAGCCGACAACAATAACGCGGCACATCCTACCCAAAACGCTGCGCGCATTTGACTCCCCTCATATTCTGTAAGCGTAAACAAGCCGCACTAATAATAGGCATCCGAATCCGTCGCGTCGAGAGTCAAAAAGCGCAATTATGCGGCTCCGCCGCATTTTATTGCGCTTTTTCCCCTGGATTGGGATCCCATAGGCCTGTTCTGTCGTTATGCGCTCACCCGGCGAGCGGTCAAATAGTGCGCCTGCCAGTACTGATTCGACAAATGTGACATTGTCACGCCTTGTGAGCTGGAGGCATGTATAAAGGAGTCATTGCCGATATAAACGCCAACGTGATGCACGTTCGGCTCCGTCTTAAAAAACACCAGATCGCCGACTTTCAGCTCACGCTGGCTGACTCTCTGCCCCATACGACTTTGCTCCTGCGCGGTACGCGGCAAGCGTCTATGGATAACCGAGGCAATAATTCTGCGCGTGAACGCCGAACAATCAATACCATTGCGACTGTCACCTCCCCAGCGGTAATCGGTTCCTCTCCACTGCGCAAATTCACTCATAATGCGATGCTTAAGCTGCGCTTTCTTATTCTGAACAGGCGCTTGTGAAAAGTGCCCTTCAGAATAAGAGAGTGGCGAAAAGGTATTGGCTCCCCAGTTTTTGGTCTGAATTTTCACAAAGGCAAATGACGACGATGAGGCGGAAATAAGTAAAGTAAGTAATAAAATTCGTAACATAACCTAATCAAAACAATTAAATACCTGAACACATCCATACTTTTGGCGCACGAAAAAAGTTATCAATAATGATAAATAAAAGAGTTATTTTTGTTTTAACGTCTATTCACGATAACAAGAGTATCGACCTTCAATAACGCAAAGGTTTACAGGCCCTTCCCGTCCTGAATTGCGCTCAGTATAGGCGCGGGCGGCCTGACACCGAACTTAAAAAGTCTTATTAAGAAATTCACATCATGACGATAATGGCGAGGATAATAAATTCATTAAGGAAATCCTTAAAGAAAATCTCACTCCACTTTTGGACAATATGTTTTTAATATCGCCTACCTTGCAGGCAATAACCAACTCATAACAAAAAAGCACAATTAAATATACAACCCGGTGTTACCTACCGGGCAATAAAATTGTCATTGTTTTTGCGAGCTTTGTGTCAATTTGTGCACTCGAAAGTGGCACAACTTCTAGGGAATACAGGAAAGTCCTATACTAGAGAAATAACTATCAGGACGCTAAGTGGTTTCCTGCGTCCCTCTTTTTTGCGCAATGTAAGGGTGTCATATGATTACTATTGACGGTAATGGTGCAGTCGCTTCGGTGGCGTTTCGTACCAGTGAAGTTATCGCCATCTACCCCATTACGCCCAGTTCAACGATGGCTGAACAGGCTGACGCCTGGGCAGGCAACGGGCTGAAAAACATCTGGGGAGATACGCCGCGCGTCGTCGAAATGCAGTCGGAAGGCGGTGCAATAGCGACCGTTCACGGTGCGCTGCAAACCGGCGCGCTTGCCACCTCCTTTACCTCTTCACAGGGGTTACTGCTGATGATCCCCACGCTGTACAAACTGGCGGGACAATTAACCCCCTTTGTACTGCATGTCGCCGCCCGTACCGTGGCAACCCACGCGTTGTCGATTTTTGGCGATCATTCAGACGTCATGGCGGTCCGCCAGACCGGCTGCGCCATGCTGTGCGCCGCAAGCGTACAGGAGGCGCAGGACTTCGCGCTGATCTCGCAAATCGCAACCCTGAAAAGCCGGGTTCCCTTTATTCACTTCTTTGATGGTTTCCGCACCTCGCATGAAATCAACAAAATCATCCCGCTGGCAGATGACACGATTCGCGGCCTGATGCCGCAGGCTGAAATTGATGCACATCGCGCCCGGGCGCTCAACCCAGAGCACCCGGTGATCCGCGGCACCTCAGCGAATCCCGATACGTATTTCCAGTCCCGCGAGGCGACCAACCCGTGGTATGACGCGGTATACGATCATGTCGAACAGGCGATGAACGATTTCGCTGCCGCAACCGGTCGTCAGTATCAGCCGTTCGAATATTACGGTCATCCGCAGGCCGAACGGGTCATCATTCTGATGGGTTCTGCTATCGGCACCAGCGAAGAAGTGGTTGACGAACTGCTGACGCGCGGCGAGAAAGTCGGGGTGCTGAAAGTCCGCCTGTTCCGCCCCTTCTCAGCTAAACATCTGCTGCGGGCCTTGCCTGAATCCGTCCGCGCGGTTGCCGTGCTCGATCGCACCAAAGAACCGGGTGCCCAGGCCGAACCCCTGTATCTCGATGTGATGACCGCGCTGGCGGAAGCATTCAACGGCGGTGAGCGTGAAACGTTGCCGCGCATGATTGGCGGCCGTTATGGTCTCTCGTCAAAAGAGTTTGGCCCGGACTGCGTGCTCGCGGTCTTTAATGAACTGTGCCAGGCAAAACCCAAACCGCGCTTCACCGTTGGTATCTACGATGATGTCACCAACCTGTCGTTGCCACTGCCTGATAACACCTTGCCGACGACGGCGAAGCTGGAAGCACTATTTTACGGTCTCGGCAGTGACGGCAGCGTTTCGGCGACCAAGAACAACATCAAGATCATCGGTAATTCAACGCCGTGGTATGCCCAGGGCTACTTCGTGTATGACTCCAAAAAGGCAGGCGGTCTGACGGTGTCTCACCTGCGCGTGAGTGAACAGCCGATCCGCTCTGCTTACCTGATCTCACAGGCCGATTTTGTCGGCTGTCACCAGCTGCAGTTTATCGATAAATACCAGATGGCTGAACGACTGAAGCCTGGTGGTATTTTCCTGCTGAATACGCCGTATCCCGCAGATGAGGTCTGGTCACGCTTGCCACAGGAAGTACAGGCGGTACTGAACCAGAAGAAAGCGCGTTTTTACGTCATTAATGCGGCGAAAATCGCCCGTGAATGTGGCCTGGCGGCGCGGATTAACACCGTCATGCAGATGGCGTTTTTTCATCTGACTCAAATTCTGCCGGGCGATAGCGCGCTGGCTGAACTTCAGGGGGCAATTGCCAAAAGTTACAGCAGCAAAGGTCAGGACCTGGTGGAACGCAACTGGCAGGCACTGGCGCTGGCGCGCGAGTCTGTTGCTGAGGTGCCGCTGCAGGCGGTTGATCCGCACAGCGCCCACCGTCCTCCGGTGGTGTCTGACGCCGCGCCTGATTTTGTGAAGACCGTGACCGCGGCAATGCTCGCGGGGCTCGGCGATGCCCTTCCCGTCTCTGCGCTGCCGCCCGACGGCACCTGGCCTATGGGTACCACCCGCTGGGAGAAACGCAACATCGCCGAAGCGATCCCCATCTGGAAAGAGGAGCTTTGCACTCAGTGTAACCACTGCGTTGCGGCCTGCCCGCACTCGGCTATTCGTGCCAAAGTGGTTTCGCCGGAAGCAATGGAGAATGCTCCCGCCAGCCTGCATTCGCTGGATGTGAAATCACGCGATATGCGCGGACAGAAATACGTTCTGCAGGTCGCGCCGGAAGACTGCACCGGCTGTAATCTGTGTGTGGAAGTGTGCCCGGCGAAAGACCGTCAGAATCCGGAAATCAAGGCCATCAATATGATGTCGCGCCTTGAGCACGTCGAAGAAGAGAAAGTGAATTATGACTTTTTCCTCAGTCTGCCGGAAATTGACCGCAATAAACTCGAACGTATCGATATTCGTACCTCTCAGTTGATTACGCCGCTGTTTGAATATTCCGGTGCCTGTTCCGGCTGTGGCGAAACGCCGTATATCAAGTTACTGACCCAACTCTATGGCGACAGAATGCTGATTGCCAACGCCACGGGTTGTTCATCAATTTACGGTGGGAACCTGCCTTCCACACCGTACACAACCGATGCCAATGGGCGCGGTCCCGCATGGGCAAACTCGCTGTTTGAGGATAACGCAGAGTTCGGTCTGGGCTTTCGTCTGACGGTCGATCAGCATCGCTTACGCGTGCTGCGTCTGCTCGAACAGTTTGCCGACCAGATCCCGGCTGAACTGAACGACGCATTACATACCGAAGCGACCCCAGACGTGCGTCGTGAGCAAGTTGCCGCGCTGCGTCAGCATCTGAAGGATGTCGATGGCGCACGTGAACTGCTCACCGACGCCGATGCGCTGGTTGAAAAATCCATCTGGCTGATCGGTGGCGATGGCTGGGCCTACGATATTGGCTTCGGCGGGCTGGATCATGTAATGAGCCTGACTGAAAACGTCAATATTCTGGTGCTGGATACGCAGTGCTACTCCAACACGGGCGGTCAGGCCTCAAAAGCCACACCGCTTGGCGCGGTAACGAAATTTGGTGAGCACGGCAAACGGAAGGCGCGTAAAGATCTGGGCGTCAGCATGATGATGTACGGTCATGTCTATGTCGCACAGATTTCGCTCGGGGCGCAACTCAACCAGACCGTGAAGGCGATTCAGGAAGCGGAAGCGTATCCTGGTCCGTCGCTGATCATCGCCTACAGCCCGTGTGAAGAACACGGCTATGACCTCGCACTGAGTCACGATCAGATGCGTCAGTTGACGGCGACCGGCTTCTGGCCACTCTACCGCTTTGACCCACGTCGTGCGGATGAGGGCAAATTGCCGCTGGCGCTGGACTCTCGCCCGCCGTCAGATGCGCTGGCAGAGACATTACTCAACGAGCAGCGTTTCCGTCGCCTGAATGCGCAGCAACCAGAAGTGGCAGAGCAGTTATGGAAGGACGCCGCAGCCGATCTGCAAAAGCGCTATGACTTCCTGGCGCAACTGGCCGGTAAAGCGGAGAAGACCAGTACTGACTGATCGGAGGGTTCACGTCGGCCAAAAAAAAGCCCGAACATCCGTTCGGGCTTGTCAATTTCTTTGTCGGCAAATCAGTACGCGTCGCATTGGACCAACAAAAAAGCAGTATGTGACAATAAAGGCATATAACGAACGAAGAATATCGCACTGGATTTATTTTGTATAATTTTTATTTTATATGCTTTATGCAATTATATTCACACCAATTATTGCTATTTCGATGGAATTATTTATTTAAGGTTTCACTTAAGACGTAACAATTGATACTTATCTCTTTACGGAACTTCTCCTTTAGCATGTTTTTACTCCCCAACAGAGGGAGTGAAAGCCAAATATAAAACTAAAGGATTACTGCGATGAAAAGAAAAGTACTGGCCCTTGTCATCCCTGCCCTGTTAGCAGCAGGCGCAGCACATGCTGCTGAAGTTTATAATAAAGACGGCAACAAATTAGATCTTTATGGCAAAGTTGATGGTCTGCATTATTTCTCTGATAATGCCAACAGTGATGGCGATCAAACTTATGTTCGTATGGGCTTTAAAGGTGAAACACAAATTAATGATCAACTGACCGGTTACGGTCAGTGGGAATATCAGGTTAACGCCAACACCACCGAAGGCGACCACGGCAACAGCTTCACGCGTCTTGCTTTTGCTGGCCTGAAATTTGGTGAATACGGTTCATTCGACTACGGTCGTAACTACGGCGTGATGTATGACGTGGAAGGCTGGACCGATATGCTGCCTGAATTCGGCGGCGACTCCTACACCTATTCCGATAACTTTATGGTAGGTCGCACCAACGGTGTTGCCACTTACCGTAACACGGACTTCTTCGGTCTGGTTAACGGTCTGAACTTCGCACTGCAGTATCAGGGTGCCAACGAAGATCAAATCACCAATGAGCAGGAAGGTACTGGCAACGGCGGCGATCGTACTGTCCAGAACTCCAACGGCGACGGTTTCGGTATCTCGTCGACCTATGACTTCGGAATGGGCGTTAGCTTCGGTGCAGCCTACACCACCTCCGACCGTACCAACGAGCAAGTCAATGCGGGTGGCCGCGTCGCGGGTGGCGATAAGGCAGATGCCTGGACAGCGGGTCTGAAATATGACGCCAACAACATTTATCTGGCTACCATGTACTCTGAAACCCGTAACATGACCCCGTACGGTGATGACGGCGTAGCAAACAAAACCCAGAACTTTGAAGTGACGGCGCAATACCAGTTCGACTTCGGTCTGCGTCCGGCGGTGTCCTTCCTGATGTCAAAAGGTAAAGATCTGACCGGTCAGGGCAATGACGACAGCAAAGATCTGGTGAAATACGCGGATGTTGGCGCGACTTACTACTTCAACAAAAACATGTCCACCTATGTTGATTATAAAATCAACCTGCTGGATAACGACGACAACTTCTATTCTCGTAACAATATTAATACCGATGACGTCGTCGCACTCGGTATGGTCTATCAGTTCTAAGCCCTTCTGCCCGCTGGTAACGGCGGGCTTCTGCCCTTTCCCTCACCGTCATAACCCATTCGTTTTGCCTATAACAAAATGCGATATCACGAAGACTAAAATCCCCGTGGGTTAAATGATATATTCATGGTATGACCTGCCGTTGAGGATGCCGCCATGAACCATCAGCCTGTAAAATCATCACGAATTGCCTCCGTCGGCTATGACGAGAAATCCTCAACGCTGGAAATCCGTTTCTACCAGACCGGTGTTCTGCAATATCGCGGAGTTCCTGCGCATATATACCGAAATTTTCTTTCTGTGGTCTCAAAAGGCCGATTTTATGACGGGGTTATTAAGGGAAAGTACCCGGAAATCAAAAGCAAATAATGTTGAATTGTGATCTTTGTCATTGTACTGAATCGGTGATAAGACGTTACACTTTATAGGGATACTCAATCAGGAGGTTTAATGAACAGAACAATTCTTGTACCTATCGATATTTCAGACTCAGAATTAACTCAACGTGTGATTAATCATGTCGAAGCCGAGGCGAAAATTGACGATGCACAGGTTCATTTCCTGACCGTCATTCCGTCTCTGCCTTACTATTCTGCACTGGGCCTGGCCTACTCTGCGGAGTTGCCTGCCATGGACGATCTGAAAGCCGAAGCGAAATCTCAACTGGAAGAGATTATCAAGAAGTTCACTATCCCGTCGGACAGAGTGCAGATCCATGTCGTTGAAGGCTCGCCAAAAGATAAGATTCTGGAAATGGCGAAAACACTGCCTGCGGATATGGTGATTATCGCATCCCACCGTCCGGACATTACCACCTATCTGTTAGGGTCGAACGCCGCTGCCGTGGTACGCCATGCAGAGTGTTCCGTTCTGGTCGTACGCTAACATTTTCAGCCCGCACATCGCTGCGGGCTTTTCGTTGTGCCATAACTGGTGTTGCTGATCAATCCACGCCTCAGACGGTGGCCTTTTCTTGCGTCAGACCAGGCACCAGAATCACTTTTCGGCACGCCTCTTCACGCTTTTCAAATATTTCGTAACCCCGCGCGGCCTCTTCGAGTGGCATATGGTGAGTCACGATTTCTTCCGGTGTCAGTAGCCCCTGTTCAATGAGACTAAGCAGATCCGGCAGATAAGCATGCACGTGGGTCTGACCCATTTTGAAGGTCAGTCCTTTGTCAAAGGCATCGCCAAACATGAATCCATGAATAAAACCGGCATACACGCCAGGGACGCTGACGACCCCACCACGGCGCACAGCGGCGATGCATTGCCGAAGCGCTTTACCGCTGCTGCCTTCAATTTTCAACGTGCTTAGTACGGTTTCTGTCAGACTGCCCTTCGCCTCAAAACCGACAGCATCAATCACCGCATCCACACCGCGATGTCCGGGCGTGTTATCAATGATCCATTCTGCCGGATCGTCGTTTTGATCAAAATTAATCGGGATCGCGCCGTAACGCTGATGCGCAAACTCGAGCCGGTAGTCGTTATGATCAATGATAAAAATATGCTCCGCACCGTTCAGCCGGGCACAGGCGGCGCAGAGTAAACCCACCGGGCCCGCGCCAAAGATAGCCACGCTTGAACCCTGCCTGATGTCGGCATTCTTCACCGCTTGCCACGCTGTTGGCAAAATATCTGACAGAAAAAGCACCTTTTCATCCGGCAATGTCTCCGGCACTTTGAAGGGGCCGGCATTCGCCTTTGGGACGCGGACAAATTCTGCCTGCCCGCCGGGGATCCCGCCGTAGAGATCGCTGTAGCCAAACAGCGCGGCGGGCGGCGTGATGTTTTTACGGTTCAGTGCAGCACCTTTGCCGCTGTTGGTATTTTCACAGGCGGCATATTGATGCAGATGACAGAAAAAGCACTCACCGCAGGCAATGACAAAAGGTATCACCACCCGATCGCCTTTACTGACTGCCGTCACCTCCGGACCGGTCTCCACCACTTCGCCCATAAACTCATGACCAAAAATATCGCCATGATGCGTACCAGGGATTTTGCCGCGGTAAAGATGCAAATCCGATCCGCAAATGGCGGTGGCGGTCACGCGAAGAATAATATCGTCCGGCGCCTCAAGGCCCGGATCGGGCACAGAATCAACACTAACGTGATGCGGGCCATGATAAGTGAGTGCTTTCATTCACATTTCTCCTGTCGTCATTGGCTGGCAAACCGCGCGTTATAAGGTCCCGGTGCCACCGTCTGAACACCAGACCTGACCGGACGTGTAGCTGTTCTCTGACGCCGCCAGCGTGACATACAGCGGTGCGATCTCCGCCGGTTGACCGGGTCGACCAAGCGGGGACTGCGCGCCAAATTTCTCGATTTTTTCCTGTGGCTGACCTCCGCAGCACTGCAACACCGTCCAGTAGGGACCCGGCGCGACGGCGTTAACCCGAATCCCCTTCGGCGCCAGTTGTTTCGCCAGCGATTTGGTGAAGACGGCGATCGCCGCATTGGTCTGCGCATAATCCAACAGGATATCGCTCGGTTCGTACGCCTGGACTGAGGTGGTGTTAATGATCACACTGCCCGATGAGAGATGACGAAGTGCAGCCTTCGTAATCCAGAATGTCGCGTAAACATTGGTCTTGAACGTGGCATCAAACGCTTCGGTAGTGAGATCGTCAATTGACTCGCAGAATTGCTGGCGCCCCGCGTTATTAACCAGGATATCCAGCCCACCTAACGCATCTACCGCCTGGTTAACCAGCGTCTGGCAGAAGGTTTCATCGCGGATATCACCCGGAATCGCGGCCACGTTCCTGCCTGCTTTTTTAATCAGTTCAACCACTTCACGGGCATCTTCTTCTTCATCAGGTAAATAATTAATAGCCACATCGGCACCTTCCCGCGCATAAGCAATCGCCACCGCGCGACCAATACCGGAATCGCCCCCGGTGATTAAGACTTTCTTGCCGTTAAGCCTGCCGCTCCCTTGATAGCTCTCTTCGCCATGATCGGGACGGGGCTGCATTTTACTGGCAAGTCCTGGAAAAGGTTGTTTTTGGTGCGGAAATGGCGGAGCCGGAAAATGCTCAGAATGCGTTTTATTGGTGATCTGCTTTTGATTATTCTGGTCAGCCATGCGTTTACCTCTCGTTATTTTTCCTACGGACTTTTAAGCGTAGAACAAAATTGGCGAGAAGGTTCTCAAAGCCGTCTGAGTGATTAATTTTCGGTCATTCAAACGCCGCCTCTTAATGAATACTGTTTTATTCTGAAGACTATTTTTTTAATCGCCCTGCGCTCAGACAGTTACATACCAACATTTACAAAACCCCCATAAAATAAGCGAGGCGGGTGTTTTCGATAATATATTGAAAAGTAACCCGTCAATTTTTTCTGATTTTTTGTGGAAATTTGACTCCTCGCGGATAGCCGCTAACTTTAAGCCCTGAACAACGACGGATACAAATTACATTTTTGTATCTGACTGACATAACCGATATACAAGAGGTGAGATATGGCAGAGCATCGTGGTGGTTCCGGTAATTTCGCAGAAGACCGTGATAAAGCATCTGAAGCGGGTAAAAAAGGCGGTCAGCACAGCGGCGGGAACTTCAAAAACGATCCGCAGCGTGCATCCGAAGCAGGAAAAAAAGGCGGTCAGAACAGCCATAGTGGCGGACGTAAGTCTGATAACTCCTGATTGTAAGACTGCTTTAGCCTTTAATAAATAAAGTGTCCTGCGGGTCTGTCTGTAGACTCGCAGTTATTTTTTCTGAACCGGGAGAGGATGTTATGAATATGAAAACGCTCGAGGATGTTTTCATCCATTTACTTTCAGACACCTATAGCGCGGAAAAACAATTAACCCGTGGTCTGGCGAAACTGGCCCGCGCGGCCTCTGACGAAAGACTCAGCGCCGCGTTTAATGCGCACCTGGAAGAAACTCAAGGGCAAATTGCGCGTATAGACCAGATAATCGAACAGGAACCGAAGATTAAGATTAAACGCATGAAATGCGTAGCGATGGAAGGCTTAATTGAAGAAGCCAATGAGGTCATCGAAAGTACAGAAAAAAATGAAGTTCGCGATGCTGCATTAATTGCGGCCGCCCAAAAAGTTGAGCACTATGAAATTGCCAGTTACGGCACGCTGGCAACCCTCGCCGAACAGTTGGGCTATCCCGCCGCGGTAAAACTTCTGGCGCAAACGCTTGAAGAAGAAAAAGAAACCGATTTGAAATTAACTGACCTGGCGGTCGGTAATATCAATAAAAGTGCGGAGAAACGATAACCGCGCCCGAGGTTATTGGTTGGTAAGAAAAAACAGTTTTGTTGCGCTCTGCTTATGGCAGCGCTTTGTCATGGGGTAGCATACCGTGCCTGAACTTGATGCTTTTCATCTGGCCCGTTTTCAGTTCGCCTTCACTGTCTCTTTTCACATTCTTTTCCCGGCGATTACCATCGGGCTGGCCAGCTATCTGGTGGTACTGGAAGGAATGTGGCTGCGCACGCACAACAACCTCTGGCGTTCGCTTTACAACTTCTGGCTAAAAATCTTTGCCGTCAATTTTGGCATGGGCGTCGTTTCCGGTCTGGTGATGGCCTACCAGTTCGGCACAAACTGGAGCGGATTTTCCCAGTTTGCCGGCAGTATTACCGGCCCACTGCTGCTTTACGAAGTGCTCACCGCCTTCTTCCTGGAGGCGGGTTTTCTGGGCGTGATGCTGTTTGGCTGGAACAGAGTTTCTCCAGCGCTGCATTTTTTCACCACCTGCATGGTGGCACTGGGAACGCTGATGTCCACTTTCTGGATCCTCGCGTCAAACAGCTGGATGCAGACGCCGCAAGGTTTCAGCATTGAAAACGGTCACGTGATCCCGCAGGACTGGATGGCGATCATTTTCAACCCCTCCTTTCCGTATCGTCTGTTCCATATGTCGATCGCCGCCTTCCTGAGTAGCGCGATGTTTGTGGGAGCCTCTGCCGCCTGGCATTTACTTCGCGGCAACGACACGCCGGCCATCCGCAAAATGTTTTCCATGGCGATGTGGATGGCGTTAATCGTCGCGCCGATTCAGGCGGTGGTCGGCGATATGCACGGTCTCAATACCCTTGAGCATCAGCCGGTAAAAATCGCCGCTATCGAAGGCCACTGGGAAAACACACCCGGCGAGGCTACGCCGCTCTTGCTGTTGGGGATGCCGGACATGGAAGAGGAGCGCACAAAATACGGTCTGGAGATCCCGGCGCTGGGTAGTCTGATCCTGACCCACAGTCTGGATAAACAGGTTCCTGCGCTGAAGGATTATCCCAAAGAAGATCGCCCTAACTCCCCTGTTGTCTTCTGGTCGTTTCGTATCATGGTGGGCATAGGTTTACTCATGATTGCGCTGGGTCTCTGTAGCGTCTGGCTGCGCTGGCGCCAGCGCCTGTATCAGTCTCGCCCGTTCCTGTGGTTTGCGCTGGGAATGGGCCCTGCCGGACTACTGGCGCTGTTGGCGGGTTGGGTCACGACGGAAGCAGGACGTCAACCGTGGGTGATCTACGGATTCTTACGCACCCGCGATGCGGTGTCATTACACAGCACGATGCAAATGGTCATCAGCTTGCTGGTCTTTATCATCGTCTACTGTGCTGTTTTTGGCGTGGGCTATTACTACATTTTCAGGCTCATTCGCAAAGGTCCGCAACCTGTCAGTGAACTGACGTCACAAACGGATGGCACCCCGGCTCGCCCCCTCTCGGCGGCAGAACCGGTGACGGATGAAGAGGAGAAGGTGTAATGGGTATCGATATCACCGTAATGTGGTTTGTCATCATTATCTTTGCCACCCTGATGTACATCGTGATGGATGGTTTCGATCTGGGCATTGGGATGTTGTTCAGCATGGTTCACGACGCTGGCGAGCGTGACGTGATGGTAAACAGCGTGGCGCCCGTCTGGGACGGTAATGAGACCTGGCTGGTGCTCGGCGGCGCGGGCCTTTTTGGCGCGTTCCCGCTGGCCTATGCGGTGATCACCGACGCACTGGCGATTCCGTTGACAATGATGCTCATCGGCCTGATTTTTCGTGGTGTGGCCTTTGAGTTTCGCTTTAAGGCGACACCTTCCCACCGACTATTCTGGGATTACGCCTTTGCCGGCGGTTCGCTGCTCGCGACATTCAGCCAGGGCATTGTGGTGGGCGCGGTGATTAACGGCTTTGCGGTGACAGAACGCCGTTTTGCCGGCTCAGCACTGGACTGGCTCACCCCCTTCAACCTCTTTTGCGGCGTCGGCCTGATCGTCGCCTATCTGCTGCTCGGCACCAGTTGGCTGATTATGAAAAGCGAGGGTTCGCTGCAAGCGCGAATGCGCGTCCTGACCCGTAAAGTCCTCCTCGCCCTGTTGGGGGTTATTGCGGTGGTGAGCGTCTGGACGCCGCTCGGCTGGCCCGCTATCGCCGAACGGTGGTTTACCCTGCCCAATTTCTTCTGGTTTGTCCCGGTGCCCATTCTTGTGCTGGTATTGAGCCTGTGGATTTGGCGACTGAGCGCAGAGGTGAACAGCCATGCGCGACCCTTTATTCTGACGCTGGGTTTAATTTTCCTCGGCTTCAGCGGGCTGGGCATCAGCTTATGGCCGCATATTATCCCACCGCATATCACGCTGTGGGAGGCGGCAGCACCGCCTGCCAGTCAACGGTTTATGCTGGTGGGGACCCTGCTGATTATCCCGGTTATTTTGATGTACACCGCCTGGAGCTACTTTGTCTTCCGTGGCAAGGTTTCCGGGGGTGAAGGCTATCATTGAGCGTCAGATCGCAGAGCGTTATTGATCACTGGGGTCAACGCCCCTCCCAGGCAGAGATCTCTTCCAGGAGCACTGCAAGGCTGAAACGGACTGCTTTTTCGATAACATCCTGACACTCACCAGAAAAAAGCTCACGCTTTGTGACAATCTCCCCGCGGAGATTCCACGCAAACCAGACCGTTCCGGCGGGCGTTCCGTCTTCCCCACCGTCCGGACCGGCGTACCCACTGATGGCAATGCTGATATCGGTCCCGGCACGCTCGCGTATGCCCGTGGACATCTCTTTGACCGTCTGTTCACTCACTGCGGTATATTTTTCCAGCGTACTGGCCTGTACGCCGAGCAGTGTCTGCTTCGCCCTGTCACTAAAGGTAATAACGCCAATATCATAAAAGGCGGCGGTATCGGATTCCGCACAGAGTGCCGTCGCCAGATTACCGCCGGTGCAGGACTCAGCGGTGGTTAACGATAATCCTCGGTCAATGAATACCTTGGCTAGCTGTTTCGTGAGTTCGCCGGTAGTTTTCGCTTCGTTATAGGCTGCTTCATTCATCCTTCTTCTCCTTAGCTTTCATCAGGAATAACGGAAATATGATCATTACGCTCCAGAATGGCGTATTGACTTTTTGCAGGATCCGTAATGCCCTGATTCTGTCGCACCGTGACCAGGCTAATCATCGTCAGCGTCGCACCAGTGACAGAAAATCATTGCCTGACCAGAATTCAGAAGTAAGTTTAAGCCGTTTACCGTCGGACGTGTAAAAGGTGCTGGTATTCGTCGCCGTAATCCGTACCATACGCGACATACTTTTGCCTGTAGGCTTCGCTCAACCGAAGCGTTCACGTCTTTTATTGCAAACCCGATGGGGCATGAAACGCGCGCAGGTGGTATATGAAATTGACGTAGCCTGAATCGACGTATTGACGACGAGCAGACTGCCAGGCGAAACGCAAAACTGGCACGGTGATACGCGTGTCGTGACATGCCCCTTTCCGGTGTTCGAGACAGTAAATAATGTTAGAAAATCAACAAGCGACGAAGAAAGAACAGTACAACCTGAATAAATTGCAGAAACGTCTGCGCCGTAACGTCGGCGAAGCGATTGCCGATTTCAATATGATTGAAGATGGTGACCGGATCATGGTCTGCCTGTCCGGTGGTAAAGACAGCTACACCATGCTGGAAATTTTGCGCAATCTACAGCAAAGCGCCCCGATTAGCTTTTCGCTGGTTGCCGTTAACCTGGATCAGAAACAACCCGGTTTCCCTGAACACATTCTGCCTGAGTATCTTGAGCAACTGGGCGTTGAGTACAAAATAGTTGAAGAGAACACGTATGGGATCGTGAAAGATAAGATCCCGGAAGGCAAAACCACCTGCTCTCTTTGTTCACGCCTGCGTCGCGGTATTCTGTATCGCACGGCGACGGAGCTGGGTGCGACTAAAATTGCGCTGGGTCACCATCGCGACGACATTCTGCAAACCCTGTTCCTGAATATGTTCTACGGCGGGAAAATGAAAGGGATGCCGCCGAAACTGATGAGCGATGATGGTAAACATATCGTGATCCGCCCACTGGCTTACTGCCGTGAGAAGGATATCGAACGCTTTGCTGAAGCCAAAGGCTTCCCGATCATCCCTTGCAACCTGTGCGGTTCGCAACCAAACCTGCAACGTCAGGTGATTGCCGATATGCTGCGTGACTGGGATAAGCGTTATCCAGGCCGTATTGAAACCATGTTCAGCGCCATGCAGAACGTGGTGCCTTCACACCTGAGCGACATTAACCTGTTCGACTTCAAAGGGATTAAGCACGGTTCTGACGTTATTGATGGCGGCGATCTGGCATTTGATCGTGAAGAGATCCCGCTCCAGCCTGCAGGCTGGCAACCGGAAGAAGACGACAATCAGCTTGATGAACTTCGCCTGAACGTTGTCGAAGTGAAGTAATAGCCATGGGCCGGATCGTTTTCATCTCCGGCCCAACACGGGTTTATTTCAATAAACGCACCCGACAGGTTTTACCTTTAATCTTCCCATTCTGCAGTTGTTTCCACGCCTTATGCGCGACTGACTGACGGACCGCCACATAGACATGCGCCGGATGCACGGTAATTTTGCCAATGTCCGCGCCATCCAGCCCCATATCTCCGGTTAACGCCCCCAGCACATCGCCTGGACGCATTTTGGCTTTCTTGCCACCGTCGATACACAATGTCATCATTTCGGCGACCAGCGGCGCGATGCTGCGTTGCGTTGGCGCAGGGACCCAGTTAAGGCGGATCTGCAGCATTTCAGAGAGAATATTCGCCCGCTGCGCCTCTTCCGGAGCACAAAAACTGATAGCCAGACCGCTGTTCCCGGCGCGCGCGGTACGGCCAATCCGGTGGACGTGCACCTCCGGATCCCACGCCAGTTCGAAATTCACCACCAGCTCCAGCGATTTGATATCAAGCCCGCGGGCCGCAACATCCGTCGCCACCAGCACCCGCGCGCTGCCGTTGGCAAAACGCACCAGCGTCTGATCGCGGTCTCGCTGTTCCAGATCGCCATGAAGCGCCAGTGCGCTTTGCCCGGCCTCATTGAGCGCATCGCACACCGCCTGACAATCCTTTTTAGTATTACAGAACACCACGCAGGAAGCCGGCTGATGCTGACTGAGCAACGTTTGCAACAGCGGTATCTTACCGTGCGCAGAGGTTTCAAAGAATTGCTGTTCGACGGCGGGGAGCGCATCCACCGTGTCAATTTCGATAGCGAGCGGATTTCGCTGCACGCGACCGCTGATTGCGGCAATCGCTTCCGGCCAGGTGGCAGAAAACAATAGCGTCTGACGCGACGCGGGCGCGAAACGGATCACCTCGTCGATTGCCTCACTGAATCCCATATCCAGCATCCGGTCTGCTTCATCCATCACCAGCGTGGTCAACGCGTCCAGCGAAACGGTACCCTTTTGCAAATGGTCGAGCAAACGACCAGGCGTGGCGACGATAATATGCGGCGCGTGCTGAAGAGAATCGCGCTGTGCTCCGAAGGGTTGTCCACCGCAAAGCGTCAGGATTTTGGTATTCGGTAAGAAACGCGCCAGACGACGTAGTTCACCGGCCACCTGATCCGCCAGTTCGCGCGTCGGACACAGAACCAGCGACTGCGTCTGAAACAGAGTGGCATCAATATGCTGTAACAAACCGAGACCAAATGCTGCCGTTTTACCGCTGCCGGTTTTTGCCTGCACCCGCACATCCTGCCCGGCAAGGATCGCTGGCAGCGCCGCCGCCTGGACAGGGGTCATGGACAGATACCCCAACTCGTTCAGATTCTCGAGCTGGGCGGCGGGTAATACATTCAGGGTAGCAAAAGC
>NZ_JBFWLF010000021.1:0-26351 GCF_050252275.1 Citrobacter sp.
CAACGCTGGATTAATCTTCTGTAGCAGACGATCCTTAAGCGTTTCAGCATATTGAATCAGGCACCTTCGGGTGCCTTTTTTATTTCCGAAACGCACCTCACGGTGTAATTAAATTTTATTTATATTGTTATCAATAGGTTAATTGATAATTAAATTAAAAATGGAAATTGTTTTTGATTTTGAAATTTAAATGAGTAGTCTTAGTTGTGCTGAACGAAAAGCGCACAACGATCCTTCGTTCGCATTGGGAATGCTTTGTTATCAATGACGAGGAGTTACAGAATGAATCAACAGGCAACGACTACCGATGAATTGATCTTTACCAGGCCCCATGGTGAGCCAGAGAAGCAGATCCTGACCGATGAAGCGGTCGAATTTCTCACTGAACTGGTGGCGCGCTTTACGACGAAGCGCAATAAGCTGCTCGCGGCTCGTATTCAGCAGCAGCGGGATATCGACAACGGTATATTGCCTGATTTTATTTCGGAAACTATTTCCATTAGAAACGGAGACTGGAAGATTCGCGGCATTCCGGAGGATTTACAGGATCGTCGGGTCGAAATCACCGGACCGGTTGAACGCAAGATGGTCATCAATGCGTTGAACGCGAATGTGAAGGTTTTTATGGCCGATTTCGAAGATTCGCTGGCACCGGAATGGAGCAAAGTGATCGACGGGCATATCAACCTGCGTGACGCGGTAAACGGCACCATCAGCTACACCAATGAAGCTGGCAAAATCTATCAGTTGAAGCCCAATCCGGCATTACTGATTTGCCGTGTTCGTGGTCTGCACCTGCCGGAAAAACATGTGACCTGGCGCGGTGAAGCGATCCCCGGCAGTCTGTTCGATTTTGCCCTCTATTTCTTCCATAACTACAAAGCGTTGCTGGCCAAAGGCAGCGGTCCCTATTTTTACCTGCCGAAAACGCAGGCCTGGCAGGAAGCAGCCTGGTGGAGCGAAGTCTTCAGCTATACCGAAGATCGTTTCAATCTGTCGCGCGGTACGATTAAAGCCACGTTGCTGATTGAAACCCTGCCGGCCGTGTTCCAGATGGACGAGATCCTGCACGCGCTGCGTGACCATATTGTCGGGCTGAACTGTGGTCGCTGGGATTACATCTTCAGCTATATCAAAACGCTGAAGAATCATCCGGATCGCGTTCTGCCGGACCGCCAGGTGGTGACGATGGATAAGCCTTTCCTTAGCGCCTATTCGCGTCTGCTGATTAAAACCTGTCACAAACGTGGTGCCTTCGCGATGGGCGGTATGGCGGCATTCATCCCGAGCAAAGACGCTGAACGCAATAATCAGGTACTCAGCAAGGTGAAAGCGGATAAAGCGCTGGAAGCCAATAACGGCCACGACGGCACGTGGATTGCGCATCCGGGACTGGCGGATACCGCGATGGCAGTCTTTAACGAGGTGCTCGGCGAGAACAAAAACCAGCTGTTTGTGACCCGTGATGAAGACGCGCCGATTACCGCAGAACAATTGCTGGCACCCTGTGAAGGCGAGCGTACGGAAGAGGGGATGCGCGCCAATATTCGCGTTGCGGTGCAGTACATCGAAGCGTGGATCTCCGGCAACGGCTGCGTGCCGATTTATGGCCTGATGGAAGATGCGGCGACAGCGGAAATCTCCCGTACGTCAATCTGGCAATGGATCCATCACGAGAAAACCCTGAGCAACGGCAAACCGGTCACTAAGGCGCTGTTCCGCCAGATGTTGGCTGAAGAGATGCGGGTCATCCAGGACGAACTGGGTAAACACCGTTACAGCAGCGGCCGTTTTGATGATGCCGCGCGCCTGATGGAGCAAATCACCACTTCTGACGAATTAATCGATTTCCTGACATTGCCAGGCTACCGCCTGCTGGCGTAAATGCCCAGGCTATTTTGTTCGCCATTTTGGCCCCGGGCCGTGCTCAAAATCCTCACGTACGATAAGTACGCTCCGGTTTTTGCGCGGCTTCCCGTGACCAAACTGCCTTCACCAATAACGCCTGGGAAGCCAGGAGAATAATATGGAGCATCTGCACATGAAAACCCGTACCCAACAGATCGAAGCGTTACAGAAAGAATGGACACAACCGCGCTGGAAAGGCATCCGTCGCCCGTACAGCGCGGAGGAAGTGGTGAAATTACGCGGCTCGGTTAACCCGGAATGCACGCTGGCGCAGCTGGGCGCAGCCAAAATGTGGCGTCTGCTGCACGGCGAATCGAAAAAAGGTTACATCAACAGCCTTGGCGCGCTGACCGGTGGTCAGGCGTTACAGCAGGCGAAAGCGGGTATCGAAGCAGTGTATCTGTCGGGGTGGCAGGTCGCGGCGGATGCCAACCTGGCGTCCAGTATGTACCCGGATCAATCACTCTACCCGGCAAACTCTGTTCCGGCAGTGGTGGATCGGATCAACAACACCTTTCGCCGTGCGGATCAGATCCAGTGGTCCAGCGGTATTGAGCCCAACGATCCGCGCTATGTGGATTACTTCCTGCCAATCGTCGCCGATGCGGAAGCCGGGTTTGGCGGCGTACTGAATGCGTTTGAGCTGATGAAGTCGATGATTGAGGCCGGTGCAGCGGCTGTTCACTTCGAAGATCAACTGGCCTCGGTGAAGAAATGTGGTCATATGGGCGGCAAAGTGCTGGTGCCAACTCAGGAAGCGATTCAGAAACTGGTGGCTGCGCGTCTGGCGGCAGACGTTATGGGCGTCCCGACGCTGGTGATTGCGCGTACCGATGCGGATGCGGCGGATCTGATCACCTCCGACTGTGACCCATACGACAGCGAATTTATTACCGGCGAGCGCACCAGTGAAGGATTCTTCCGTACGCATGCCGGCATTGAGCAGGCGATCAGCCGTGGCCTGGCCTACGCCCCATATGCCGATCTGGTGTGGTGTGAAACCTCGACGCCGGATCTGGAACTGGCGAAGCGTTTTGCCGATGCGATTCATGCGAAATTCCCAGGTAAACTGCTGGCCTATAACTGTTCGCCGTCGTTCAACTGGCAGAAGAATCTGGACGATAAGACCATCGCCAGCTTCCAGCAGCAGTTGTCAGATATGGGGTACAAATACCAGTTCATTACCCTGGCAGGTATTCACAGCATGTGGTTCAACATGTTCGACCTTGCGCACTCCTACGCGCAGGGTGAAGGCATGCGCCACTATGTTGAGAAGGTTCAGCAGCCGGAATTTGCGGCGGCTAAAGACGGTTACACCTTCGTGTCCCATCAGCAGGAAGTGGGTACAGGCTACTTTGATAAAGTCACCACCATCATTCAGGGCGGCACTTCCTCGGTGACCGCGCTGACCGGCTCGACCGAAGAATCGCAGTTTTGATTAATGCCCGGTGGCGCTGCGCTTACCGGGCCTACGAAGGGATGTAGGCCGGATAAGCAGACGCGCTATCCGGCATGACGTTGTGCCGGATGAGGAGAAGCGATGACGCGTGGCCTGGAGTTACTGATTGCTCAGACGATTTTGCAAGGTTTCGACGCCCAGTATGGTCGATTTCTGGAAGTGACCTCCGGCGCGCAACAGCGCTTTGAACAGGCTGACTGGCATGCCGTGCAGCAGGCGATGAAAAGCCGTATTCACCTCTACGATCACCACGTGGGTCTGGTGGTGGAACAACTGCGCTGCATCACTGGCGGCAAAAGTACCGACGCCGCATTTTTGCTGCGTGTAAAAGAGCATTACACCGGGCTCCTGCCGGATTACCCGCGCTTCGAGATTGCGGAGAGCTTTTTTAACTCCGTATATTGTCGGTTATTTGACCACCGCTCGCTCACTCCCGAGCGGCTCTTTATTTTTAGCTCCCAGCCGGAACGTCGTTTCCGGACGATCCCGCGTCCGCTGGCAAAAGATTTCTTCCCGGATAGCGGTTGGGAACCGCTGCTCACCCGCATTCTCAGCGATCTGCCGTTGCGCCTGCCCTGGCAGAACAAAGGGCGCGATATTCGCTATATCATTGCACATCTGCGTGAAACCTTTGGTGAGGAGACGTTGCAGCAGTGCCATCTACAGGTGGCTAACGAGCTGTTTTATCGCAATAAAGCCGCATGGCTGGTCGGCAAACTCATCACGCCATCCGCCACGTTGCCCTTTTTGCTGCCGATTCATCGCACCGAGGAAGGTGAACTGTTTGTGGATACCTGCCTGACCACCACGGCAGAAGCCAGTATCGTGTTCGGTTTCGCTCGTTCCTATTTTATGGTGTACGCGCCGCTGCCCGCCGCGCTGGTGGAATGGTTGCGCGAGATCCTGCCAGGAAAAACCACCGCTGAGTTATACATGGCGATTGGCTGTCAGAAACATGCGAAGACCGAGAGCTATCGCGAGTATTTGTTGTATCTGCGCAGCTGCGATGAGCAGTTCATTGAAGCGCCGGGCATACGTGGCATGGTGATGCTGGTCTTTACGCTGCCGGGGTTCGACCGGGTTTTTAAAATCATTAAAGATAAGTTCGCGCCGCAAAAAGAGATGTCTGCCGCCCACGTTCGCGCCTGCTATCAACTGGTGAAAGAGCACGATCGCGTGGGACGCATGGCAGATACCCAGGAGTTCGAAAATTTCGTGCTGGATAAACGTCAGATCGATCCGGCATTGATGGCGCTGTTACTTGAGGAAGTGCCGGAAAAGATAACCGATCTTGGTGAGCAGATTGTCATCCGTCATCTCTATATTGAGCGGCGGATGGTGCCGCTCAATATCTGGCTTGAGCAGGTCGAAGGTCAGCAACTGCGGGATGCGATTGAGGAATACGGCAACGCGATTCGCCAGCTTGCCGCCGCCAATATTTTCCCCGGCGACATGCTGTTCAAAAACTTTGGCGTCACCCGTCATGGTCGCGTGGTTTTCTACGATTACGATGAAATCTGCTACATGACGGAAGTGAATTTCCGGGACATCCCGCCGCCACGCTACCCGGAAGATGAGATGAGTGCCGAGCCCTGGTATAGCGTATCCCCTGGCGATGTGTTTCCTGAGGAGTTTCGCCACTGGTTATGCGCCGACCCACGCATCGGACCGCTGTTTGAGGAGATGCACGCCGATCTGTTTCGTGCCGATTACTGGCGCGCATTACAGACGCGCATTCGGGAAGGGCATGTTGAAGATGTTTACGCATATCGCCGTCGCCAGCGATTCAGCGTGCGTTATGAAACCGACCGGGCGCTTGCGCCGCCATCCGGCAATGTGCGCCGACCTGCCTGATGGCACGACGCTTATCAGGCTTGCCGAAAATGTTCCTGAGGGGGATTTTGTTTAACGAATCCCGCCGTATGCCAGCGTCACCTCTTTCGCCGCCTTGATCACCATCGCGCCAAACTCGGTCACGCGGTCGTCCGTGATGCGCGAAATCGGGCCAGAGATAGAGATTGCTGCGAACGGCTCGCGGTGTTCGTCATAAATGCACGACGCGACACAACGCAGACCGAGCGCATGTTCCTCATCATCAAAGGAATAACCGCGCTTGCGGGTCTGGGCGAGGTCGTCCTTCAGATGAACCGGGGAGACCAGCGTCGCGTGGGTGTATGCATGCAGCCCTTTGCGGTGCAGCAACTGGGTCACCTGTTCTTCGCTCAGTTGTGCTAAAAACGCTTTGCCTGCGCCAGAGGCGTGCATCGGCAGCTTACCGCCAATCGGCGCGGACATACGCATCAGTTGGGTACACTGTACCTGGTCAATGATAATTGCCTGATGATCACTTTGATCCAGCACCGCCAGATTCACCGTTTCGCCGGAATCTTCCATCAGTTTGCGCAGAATAGGGTGGACGATCGCCAGCAAATTGCGGCTCTGTAAAAAGCTGCTGCCGACGATAAACGCATGCGCCCCTATCGCCCAGTGTCCAAGGTCACCCACCTGACGCACAAAGCCCTGCTGCTGCATAGTGGTCAGTAAGCGATGAGTCGTGGAGTTCGGCAGGCCAGCCTGCTGTGCCAGCTCGGTCAATGCCACGCTGCCGTTGGATTCCGCGATCCATTCCAGTAGTTTCAGGCCACGGGTCAGCGACTGAACCTGTCCGGCAGCGGGTGCGGTCGTCGCGGCGGGTTTTCTGCCGCGTTTGGCGGGAACGGGTGCAACCATAGCGCATTCCTTTTCTGTATCGTGGAAATCATTTTCGTTTTATTCAATTATAATGCAAGAAGTCTTGTACTGATCGGATGAGTGAAGCTGAACATGTCTCATGTTGCCCGTTGTTGGCTTTTCCGTCAGCCCTGTTTATGCCACTATGTTTTGTTGACTTTTTCGGTCTGGTTAAGCGTTGTCGGGAGCAAGTGTGAGCAGCAAAGTTGAACAACTGCGTGCGCAGTTAAATGAACGTATTCTGGTGCTGGACGGCGGCATGGGCACGATGATCCAGAGCTATCGTCTGAGTGAAGAGGATTTCCGTGGTGAACGCTTTGCCGACTGGCCGTGCGACCTGAAAGGCAACAATGACCTGCTGGTGCTGAGTAAGCCAGAGGTGATCGCCGCGATTCATAACGCGTACTTTGACGCGGGCGCGGACATCATTGAAACCAACACGTTTAACTCCACCCCCATCGCGATGGCGGATTACCAAATGGAATCCCTGTCGGCGGAGATCAACTTTGCCGCCGCGAAACTGGCGCGTGCCTGTGCCGATGAGTGGACTGCCCGTACCCCGGAAAAACCGCGCTATGTTGCGGGCGTTCTCGGCCCAACCAACCGGACCGCATCGATCTCGCCGGATGTGAATGACCCGGCATTTCGTAATATCACCTTTGATCAACTGGTGGCTGCTTACCGCGAATCCACCAAAGCGCTGGTGGAAGGTGGCAGTGACCTGATTTTGATCGAAACCGTCTTTGATACGCTGAACGCGAAAGCGGCGATTTTTGCGGTGAAAGAAGAGCTGGAAGCGCTGGGCATCGACCTGCCGATCATGATTTCCGGCACCATCACCGATGCTTCTGGACGTACCCTTTCCGGGCAAACGACAGAGGCGTTTTACAACTCCCTGCGCCATGCTGAACCTCTCACTTTCGGCCTCAACTGCGCGCTGGGGCCGGATGAACTGCGTCAGTATGTGCAGGAACTGTCTCGCATTGCTGAATGTTACGTGACTGCACATCCGAACGCCGGGCTGCCCAACGCTTTCGGTGAATACGATCTCGATGCCGATACGATGGCAAAACAGATCCGCGAATGGGCCGAAGCGGGCTTCCTGAATATCGTTGGCGGCTGCTGCGGCACCACACCGGAACACATCGCGGCAATGAGCAGGGCGGTCGAGGGACTGGCACCGCGCCCGTTGCCGGAGATCCCGGTGGCCTGCCGCTTATCCGGTCTCGAACCGCTGAATATTGGCGACGACAGCCTGTTTGTAAACGTCGGTGAGCGTACCAACGTTACCGGCTCCGCCAAATTTAAGCGCCTGATCAAAGAAGAAAAATACAGCGAAGCGCTGGACGTTGCCCGTCAGCAGGTAGAAAGCGGCGCACAGATTATTGATATCAACATGGATGAGGGGATGCTCGACGCCGAAGCGGCGATGGTGCGCTTTCTCAACCTGATCGCCGGTGAGCCTGACATTGCTCGTGTGCCGATCATGATTGACTCCTCAAAATGGGACGTCATTGAGAAAGGGCTGAAGTGCATCCAGGGGAAAGGCATCGTTAACTCCATCTCAATGAAAGAGGGGGTTGAAACCTTTATCCATCATGCGAAGCTGCTGCGCCGCTACGGTGCGGCGGTGGTGGTGATGGCCTTTGATGAGCAGGGCCAGGCGGATACGCGTGCGCGTAAAATCGAGATTTGCCGCCGGGCGTACAGGATCCTCACCGAGGAGGTGGGCTTCCCGCCGGAAGACATCATTTTCGACCCGAATATTTTCGCGGTGGCGACCGGTATTGATGAGCACAATAACTACGCGCAGGACTTTATCGGTGCCTGTGAAGACATCAAACGCGAGCTGCCGCATGCGTTGATCTCCGGCGGCGTGTCCAACGTATCGTTCTCGTTCCGTGGTAACGATCCGGTGCGTGAAGCCATTCACGCGGTGTTCCTCTACTATGCCATTCGTAACGGTATGGACATGGGGATTGTCAACGCCGGGCAACTGGCGATTTACGACGATCTCCCTGCCGAGCTGCGCGATGCGGTGGAGGATGTGATCCTCAACCGGCGTGATGACGGCACCGAACGATTGCTGGAGTTGGCGGAGAGATATCGCGGTAGCAAGAGTGATGAGGCGGCCAACGCACAACTGGCGGAGTGGCGCACCTGGGAAGTGAAAAAGCGCCTCGAATACTCGCTGGTTAAAGGCATCACCGAGTTTATCGAGCAGGACACCGAAGAGGCGCGTCAGCAGGCGGCCCGCCCGATTGAGGTGATTGAAGGGCCGCTGATGGACGGGATGAACGTCGTCGGCGACCTGTTCGGCGAAGGAAAAATGTTCCTGCCGCAGGTAGTGAAATCCGCCCGCGTAATGAAACAGGCGGTGGCGTATCTCGAACCGTTTATCGAAGCCAGTAAAGAGAAAGGCTCCAGCAATGGCAAAATGGTCATCGCCACCGTGAAGGGCGATGTCCACGATATCGGCAAAAACATCGTTGGCGTGGTCCTGCAATGTAACAACTACGAAATTGTCGATCTTGGCGTGATGGTGCCGGCGGAGAAAATTCTCCGAACCGCCAAAGAGGTGAATGCGGATCTGATAGGCCTTTCCGGGCTGATTACCCCGTCGCTGGACGAAATGGTCAACGTGGCGAAAGAGATGGAGCGTCAGGGCTTCACCATACCGCTGCTGATTGGCGGCGCGACGACCTCGAAAGCGCACACGGCGGTGAAAATCGAGCAGAACTACAGCGGCCCTACGGTGTATGTGCAGAACGCTTCGCGCACCGTCGGCGTGGTCGCCGCGTTGCTTTCTGATACCCAGCGCGATGACTTTGTCGCCCGTACCCGTAAAGAGTATGAAACCGTGCGCATCCAGCATGGGCGTAAGAAACCGCGCACGCCGCCGGTGACGCTCGCCGCCGCGCGGGATAACGATCTGGCGTTTGACTGGGAAAGCTATACCCCGCCAGTGGCGCACCGTCTGGGTGTGCAGGAGGTCGAAGCCAGCATAGAAACGCTGCGTAACTACATCGACTGGACGCCGTTCTTTATGACCTGGTCGCTGGCCGGGAAGTATCCGCGCATTCTGGAAGATGAAGTGGTAGGTGAAGAGGCGAAGCGCCTGTTTAAAGATGCCAACGACATGCTGGATAAATTGAGCGCAGAGAAGGCGCTGAATCCGCGCGGTGTGGTAGGGCTGTTCCCGGCAAACCGCGTGGGTGATGACATCGAAATCTATCGTGACGAAACGCGAACGCACGTGCTGACGGTCAGCCATCATCTGCGTCAACAGACTGAAAAAGTGGGCTTTGCTAACTACTGTCTGTCTGACTTCGTGGCGCCGAAGCTGACCGGCAAAGCGGACTACATCGGTGCTTTTGCGGTGACCGGTGGTCTGGAGGAGGACGCGCTGGCGGATGCGTTTGAAGCGCAGCACGATGATTACAACAAGATCATGGTGAAAGCGCTTGCTGACCGTCTGGCGGAAGCCTTCGCGGAATACCTGCATGAGCGCGTGCGTAAGGTCTACTGGGGATATGCGCCGAACGAAAATCTCAGCAATGAAGAGCTGATTCGCGAAAACTACCAGGGGATTCGTCCGGCGCCGGGGTACCCGGCCTGTCCGGAGCATACCGAGAAAGGCACCATCTGGCAGTTGCTGGAAGTGGAAAAGCACACCGGCATGAAGCTTACAGAATCCTTCGCCATGTGGCCTGGCGCATCGGTTTCCGGCTGGTACTTCAGCCATCCGGACAGCAAGTATTACGCGGTTGCACAGATTCAGCGCGATCAGGTGGAAGACTACGCGTTCCGTAAAGGGATGAGTGTTTCTGACGTTGAGCGCTGGCTGGCCCCTAACCTGGGCTATGACGCCGACTGATTCACGAAACTGTCATCTTTCCTTACAACTAACAGGGTGCTTGTCGGGCACCCTGTCTCTTTCTTGCGTTTAAACCCTTATACTGGAAGAAGGCGATGACCTCTCTGGTTATATTTTTACACGCAATCATTCAAGTTGCGTCGAGGCGGCAAGCCTGGGAATCTCCAGGAGCTTACTGAAGTAAGTGACTGGAGTGAGCAGGCGCAGCCAACAAAGAGGCAGCTTGAAGGATAAAGTGTAAATGATAAGGAGTACCTGATTCCGTGCTAACCCTGCTCCACCTGCTTTCTGCTGTCGCCCTGCTGGTCTGGGGTACCCATATTGTGCGTACTGGCGTGATGCGTGTGTTCGGCGCTCGCCTGCGAACCGTGCTTAGCCGTAGCGTCGAAAAGAAACCGCTCGCCTTCTGCGCGGGAATTGGCGTCACTGCGCTGGTGCAGAGCAGTAATGCCACCACCATGCTGGTAACCTCGTTTGTTGCTCAGGATCTGGTCGCACTGACGCCTGCGCTGGTGATTGTGCTTGGTGCAGACGTAGGGACCGCGCTGATGGCGCGTATCCTCACCTTCGATTTATCGTGGCTCTCGCCGCTGCTGATTTTTATCGGCGTGATCTTCTTCCTCGGCCGTAAGCAGTCACGCGCCGGACAACTGGGGCGCGTGGGGATCGGCCTTGGCCTGATCCTGCTGGCGCTGGAACTGATTGTCCAGGCCGTCACCCCTATAACGCAGGCCAACGGCGTACAGGTCATTTTTGCCTCGCTGACCGGCGATATCATGCTGGATGCGCTCATTGGCGCGATGTTCGCGATCATCAGTTATTCCAGCCTGGCGGCGGTACTGTTAACGGCCACCCTGACAGCGGCGGGGATCATCTCCTTCCCGGTGGCGCTGTGTCTGGTGATTGGCGCCAACCTCGGTTCCGGCCTGCTGGCGATGCTCAACAACAGCGCGGCCAATGCCGCGGCTCGTCGCGTGGCGCTTGGCAGTCTGTTATTTAAGCTGGTGGGCAGCCTGATTATTCTGCCATTTGTCCATCCGCTGGCGAATCTGATGGATGAATTGCCGCTGGCGAAATCCGAGCTGGTGATCTATTTCCATGTTTTCTACAACCTGGTCCGCTGCCTGGCAATGATTCCTTTTGCCGAGCCGATGGCGCGCTTTTGTAAGCGCATCATCCGCGACGAGCCTGAGCTGGATGCGCATCTCAAGCCAAAGCATTTGGACGTTAGCGCGCTGGATACGCCGACCCTTGCGCTCGCCAATGCCGCCCGTGAGGCGCTGCGCATCGGCGATGCGATGGAGCAGATGATGGAAGGGCTGAAGAAGGTGATGCATGGCGAGCCGCGCGAAGAGAAGGAGCTGCGCAAAATCGCGGATGACATCAACGTGCTCTACACTGCCATCAAACTCTATCTGGCGCGGATGCCGAAAGAGGAACTGGCGGAAGAGGAGTCGCGCCGCTGGGCGGAGATCATCGAGATGTCGCTTAACCTTGAACAGGCGTCGGATATTGTGGAGCGCATGGGGAGCGAGATTGCTGATAAATCGCTGGCGGCGCGGCGGGCGTTTTCTATTGAGGGGTTAAAAGAGCTGGATGCGCTGTACGACCAGTTGCTCAGCAACCTGCAACTGGCGATGTCGGTCTTCTTCTCCGGCGACGTGACCAGTGCCCGGCGGTTGCGCCGTAGCAAGCATCGTTTCCGCATACTGAATCGCCGTTACTCGCATGCGCACGTTGATCGTCTGCATCAGCAGAACGTACAAAGTATCGAGACCAGCTCCCTGCACCTGGGATTATTGGGGGATATGCAACGTCTGAACTCGTTGTTCTGTTCCGTGGCTTACAGCGTGCTGGAACAGCCGGACGAAGATGACGAGCGGGATGATTACTAACAGGCGGTAATGCCGGATAGCGCTTATCCGGCCTACAAATTGCGCTCATTGCAGGCCGGATAAAGCATTTACGCTGCCATCCGACAACGTCGGTTAAAAGCAGTGACCTGCCTCAACGGCAACGGCGTCTTTACCGGCTTCGAACACGTAGGTGGTGTTCGGACCGCCAAGCACCGCCTGACCCTTACTCACTTTAATCCAGTTGCCTTCCGGCAGACCGATCACCGTCAGTTCAGGCGCGACAACCAGCAGCTCGCGAATACGCTGTTCACGCGTTTCGCCTTTGTGTCCTTCCGGCAGCGCGTTAGTGAAATGCGGGTTAATCTGCAACGGGAACAGGCCCAGCGCATCAAAACCTTGCGGATCAACAATCGGCATGTCGTTGGTGGTGCGGATGGTCTTGCAGGCGAGGTTGGCACCCGCACTCCAGCCAATGTACAGCGCACCGCGTTTAACCACGTCAACAATCGGTGCCAGCAACCCGCGCTCGCGGCTCTCTTTCAGTAACTGAAAAGTATTACCGCCGCCGACAATCACCACTTCCGCATTTTCAATGGCCGCCACCGGATCAGTCACGGTGTGAATACCCACCACCTTGACGCCCATCGGGGCGAAGATTGCAGCCGTTTTTTCTGTGTATTCATCCCAGGTTTGTGTGACGCCTGCAAAGGGGATAAATACTGCCGAACGGCGCCCCTCCAGTTGCTCCGCAATCAGCGGCAGCGCATGCTCCATCCAGCCTTTACCCGGCAGTGTCGAGTTACTCAATAAAAGCAGTTCCATCCTTTCTCCCTGTAATCAGTAAATGACAAAACGCGGTCATGCTATCACTGACAGTGTAGCGCCTTACTGACATGGCTCACGATGTTGGAAGGGGGTGTAGAAAGGACCACTGACTCAATGATGAAAAATGCACGATGTGCGTATTAAAGCGAGTGAAGATATTTCTCACTCTGCCAGTATGAACATGTAACGCCTTGATAATACAATAAACCAGGCGTGATTGAATTTATCGTAGTTGAGATGTTTATTCACTCTTTATGAAAAGTGAGAAGGGGATTTTTAAATTTTGACGGTTACTAATTTAAAACAGCAACATTGCGGCATTGCCCTGGATTTATCCCGAACAGGCTTAAGCGTATTGCGATAAGCACTATGAGGTTTCTGGCCCATGCTGAAGCATTGACGTCTGTCCTCTGATCAACAACAGTGTCGCTATTTTCATTATTATGTAACTAAACATTTCAATTCGAATAGAAAAATTATTGTAACTCACTGAAATATAGGATTTTTACCAAAAATTAAAATTTATGTATCTTTTTGTTTTACTTACAAACAGTAAGGTAAATTCCGAAAAAAAGATCGATTACAACGATCGATACCTTTCAAGTGATAGCCTTTAACTATTGATTTTGTTTTATCGATCAGGTTTGACAATCAATATTGCTCATGTACTATTCTGTTTGAATCAATATTATACCGACAGCAGCAGAGTGGGTGTGCCGGACATCGTCAGAATAAATAACCTCGCCGGATAATAAATACCCCCTGAAAATAAAAATCAGGCTGTCCAGGATATAGGGAGCATCATCTGTATGACAAAGGAATATGTAAAGAAGAGCCATATTGCCAGTTGGCCTGAAAATGATGTTTATTTTTCCACGGGTATCTCTGCGCTGGCCAGAAAAGTGACTAATTCTCATTCCGGCCCAGACTATCTGTTTATTAATCTTAATAGTTATACCTTAAAGCTTTTTTTTCGATCGTTCTCTCAATTGAGCAAGAGTGGTTATCAGTTGATTATTATTTCAACCCAACGACTCATGCCGCTGGCTTTTTTCTGGCACCTGAAATGTCACGCCGTCAGCGCAATCTTCGAATCGCGTTGCTCTGTTCATGATGTTATTCGCGGTCTGGATACTGTCGCGACCGGGCGGCAGATCGTCTGGTCCTTCCCGGGGCCTGCCTGTTTACTCTCTTCAAGAGACGTTTTACTTCTGCGGCATTATCTTGAAGGGGGAAGTATGGGCTATTTACAAGAGAAACACTGCCGCGCGTATTCCACCTTACAGGGATGGAAGACTACAGTCGCGCGGAAATTTAAAGTACGAAAACTCGAACATCTCCTTATTTCGAATTAATAATCATTCTCCAGTATGAATATTTCTGATGCCTGAGCGTCCAGTGGAATATTTATAAGCAAGATAGAACTGCCCGTTTAATAGGGATCTTATTAACTATGGATGTAGATATGAAACGCGTTTTTTACCATGCTTTTTTCCCCGCGTTATGTTTAACCGCGTACCCACTGACTGCGGCGGAAATGCTTCCCACACCTTATCCACCCGTGCAAACTACCACGATGCCGGACGACTTATTATCGAATTCGGATTATACGAATCACTGGGATTGGGTGAAAGAAACCTGGGAGAAAGGCTATTCCACTTTTTCCATCAAAGATAAAAAATATATTGCTAACCAGGAAATTACGCTGATCAATCCTGCTTTTTCTAAACAGGTCGTGACGTTATTAAATGAGTCGTATAGTTATAACAATACGTTGAATTCTGTGCAGCTTAATATCGGTGACGGTATATACGATGCCGCCGGTTCTGAAGCCGTGAATACCACGGTGAAAGGGGAATACACCAATAGTAAAGGGAATATTGAAACAGGTGTATTGCAACTTAATGGCGACGGGAAAGCCTTCCATACGCTGGTTGAGAATAACGGTGCCCTGACGATGAATGGTGATTCACAGGCGTATGACACCGTGGTGAAAGCCGGTGGTCGACAGACTGTTGGAGGCCGTGCTTATGCTCAGGCGAATCTCATCGATGGCGGTATTCAGGTGCTCTCAGTCACCAGTACGGCGTTGGCTGAAGATACCATTGTGCAAAATGGCGGCCAGCAAATCATTTATAACGGGACCGCGAAAAACTCGCACATCGGCGCCAACAGCTATCAGCTTGCCAGCGGTCTGGCTTTGGATACGTACCTGTATAACGGCGCCTTCCAGCAGGTGTTTAGCGGTAAAGGCGAAGAGTTCGTTGCGGACCGCAATACCACCGTTTATGCCGGTGCGCGACAAACGATAACCTCGGGTATTTCAGAAAGTGCGCAGGTCTATGGCACGCAGGTGATTACTGGCGTAGACGGTCAATGGAGTGATGGAGACTGGGTTTCCGACAGTAATTCCAACGTTCGTGTCAATGGGCAGCAGGCGAAGGACGCCACCATCCATGCCGGTGGTTTGCAACGTATTCAAACCGGCAATGCCGATGGCACACAGGTCTATGGCACTCAACTTGTCAATGGTCAGAAAGGTGGCTGGGTTGGGGGAAGCTGGGTGGAGCAATCTGGATGGACCGGTGGCATTCGCGCTAACGCGACAAATACGACCGTTCATGCGGGCGGCCTTCAGCAACTTGCCTGGTACGGTGAAGCCAGTAATACGGTTATCGATGGCGGCCGTCAGGAAGTGCTTGCGCTGGGGCATATCTCTAACACAACGCTTCGCAATGGCGGGAGCAGCCTGATTGCCTATGGAGGCTATTCAACGGGGACACTGACGGTAGAAGACGGTTCACTGACTATGGAAGGGGGAAGTGTACACGACTGGACGGGGAATCTGGGTAAGGGCGCCTGGGCCGCGTCGGTGGACTTACAAGGCCCTTCTTCCGTTCTGTACTTAAAACACAACGCGGATACTGCGGAGTCCGTCACGACGATTAAAGCCTTAACGCATAATGGTGTGGTCAATTTTAGTGCGCCAGAGGGACGCAACGCGGGGCAATTTAACCGTCTTGAACTCACCACGCTGGAGGGGACCGGGACTTTCGTTATGAACACCAATCTGTCCGGCGGGATTGGGGATTTTCTGAACGTTTCCGATGCCGTGACGGGGCAATTTAAGGTCACGGTGCATGATTCCGGAAGTGAGTTACGCAGTCGTGCGGCTACTCCTTATCACTTAATTTATGCGAATGGGAGCGGGGCAGACACCTTTGCGATGACCAACGGCAGCGTCGATCTTGGTGCGTACAAATACTATCTGGTGCATGGCGCCGATAGCGATAAGGATAACTGGTATTTGTCACCGCAGGCGAATACGCCAGAACCTGAGCCAGGCCCGGATCCTGAGCCGGGTCCGGGACCTTCGCCTGAACCGAATCCTGAACCGGGAGTTAAGCCGGATTTATCAGAAAGCGCGAAAGCGGTTATTGCCATGGCGAATGTGACCCCCACTTTGTGGGACGCTGAGTTGTCAACGCTGCGAACCCGTCTCGGTGAAATTCGTCAGATGCGTGACTACGAAGAGGGCGCATGGGGCAAATACATCAGTAGCCGCTACCGCGTTTCCACAGAGCACGTGGCTTACCGTCAGGATGTGAACGGTGTGATGCTCGGTGGCGATAAGCGTTTTGATTTAGAAAATAGCGCACTGATTATGGGCAGTATGGCTTCCTATACGCGTGCGGATCTCGACTCATCCAGTACCAATGGCAAAGCGGACAGTTACGGCATTGGACTGTACGCGTCCTGGTTACACAACAGCGGTTATTACATCGATGGTGTGTTGAAAGCCAACTATTTCCGTACGGAGAACAACCCCTACTTCAACGGCGGACGCACCCATGCGAAAGATAATACCGTTGGCGGCGGGGCTTCAGTCGAGATCGGTAAGCATATTGCGCTTGAGACGTGGTTTGTTGAACCCTATCTCCAGGCATCATGGTTTATTGGCGACCAGACCCACTACAAACTCGACAGTGGCATGTCGGTTAAAGCGGATGCTGCGCGATCGTTAAAAGGGGAAACCGGGTTAACCTTCGGTAAGAATGTGACGCTGGTAGATGGGACACTGTTACAGCCGTATGCGAGAGTGGCCGTTCGTCATGAGTTTATGAAGAACAACGACGTCGTCATTAACCACACTGAGAAGTTCAAAAATGACCTGTCGGGGACAAGCGGCAAATATGGCCTGGGGATGACCGCGAAGCTAAACGATCGGTGGTCCGCATGGGGAGAAGTCAGCTACGAAAAAGGCCAACATATCGAGACGCCTTATAGTGGTCAACTGGGTATCCGCTACAGTTTCTGAACGTTGTGATTACGCGTTTAATAACCCTCCTCAGCGTCATCAGAGGAGGGTTATTTGCACATGTTACCCCGCCCGGGCAAATTCAGCGGCTTCACTAATCAGCGCGTCATCCGGGCGTACGCCGGTGTACATTGCGAACTGCTCAAAGGCCTGCAACGCAATTACTTCTGCGCCGCTGATGGTCTTTTTACCCAGCTTCTGCGCCAGTTTGATCACCGGGGTATCCGGCGGCAGGGCAACGACATCGAACACTACGCTGGCGCTGGCGACCATGGCTTCGCTGTACGCCAGCTCTTCGCTCTCTTTACCTCCGGCCATGCCGACGGGCGTGACATTGACCAGAATGTCGCAGGCAATGCCTTCCGGCAGCGGCTGCCACTGAAAGCCATACTGTTTCGCCAACGCCGGACCGCTGTCCCGGTTACGAGCGGCGACGATCACATCGCGAAAACCGGCGTCGCGAAAGGCGGCAATCACCGCTTTGCCCATCCCGCCGCTGCCGCGAATCATCACCCGCGTAGCGGTGTCGAGCAGGTGGCTGGCAATCAGGCTTTTTACCGCAATATAATCGGTGTTGTAGCCCGTCAGTCTGCCGCCGTCATTGACGATGGTATTGACGGAATCAATGACTTTTGCCGATGGATCGACCGCGTCGAGAAACGGCATACAACTCTCTTTAAACGGCATCGATACCGCGCAGCCACGAATGCCTAACGCGCGAACCCCTATCACCGCCGCTTCAATATCCTGGGTGGTAAACGCCTTGTAGATGAAATTTAAACCCAGCTTTTCATACAGATAGTTGTGAAAGCGGGTACCAAAGTTGCCGGGCCGACCGGCAAGCGACATGCACAACTGGGTGTCGCGGTTAATCATGTTAAATCTCCTCGGCGTGCGACAGTAAATACTGTTCGGCTTCCTTAGACCAAATCCCGTGATGGCGTTCCAGAATAGCGCACAGCGCGGGATCGTCAATCTGGCTGAGAGCGGTTAGCGGTAACGCTTTCCCGGTATAGACCAGCTTTTTACCGCCGCCCACTTTCGGCAGCTCCAGCGTGGTTTCTCCTGCGGCATTCAGCCCAAGAATGTGCGTGACCACTTTGGCGGCCTGCACTTTCTTCTCTTCAATCAGTTTAACCGCCGTGCGCATATCGTCAGTGTTCCCACCCGAGGTGCCCACGTAGTGAGTGAAGGCGTAATGCACATCGTAGAAGTTGATTGGGGCGCTGAACTGCTTGTCCTGCGGGCCGGCAAAGAAGTTCATACAACCATCGGGAGCGAGCAGGGAAGAGGCCAGGGTGACCAATTGTTCGTTCGGCACGAAGACAAAAATATCATCAAAACCGTGGCCGCCGGTCAGCGCCATCAGCGTGTCGTAAGCGGCATCCTGTGCGTGCAGGTAGTGGATCAACGTTTGCGGTTCAGAAGGATAGTGTTTACGGGCATAGCTCAGCTTGTCGTGGTTAGTATCGGTCACCACCAGTAACGCCGGGTTGATCGGGCCATGCAGCGCATAGTCGATCGCCAGCAGCCCCATTGGCCCCGTCCCGCCGAGGATCAGCGTGCGACCCTGTGGACGAATCCCCATGTTGTGGTTATAGGTGCCTTCCTGCAGGTGATAGTTGGCGTTGAATGCGCCGATCACGCAGGAGAGCGGCTCGACCAGCGATCCTTCAAAGTACGTTTCGCCTTCGTAAGCCAGCAGGCAGTCCTGTTCCATCACGACATTGGGGATCACGACGTGTGTGGCTTCGCCGCCTACCCACGGGAAGGAGTAACCGGGGCAATCCGGGCGATCCGCCAGTTGCAGGTTCGCCTGAATCACATAGCGCTGGCCGGGCTGGAACTTGTGCTGCCACTTTTTCCCCACGGCGATAATATCGCCGCAGAACTCGTGGCCAATGATGATCGGGTGGGTCGCTACATCGTCCGGCACCTTTTTATGATCCTCACCCTGATTAGCCTCTTTCCAGGAGGAGAGGCACAGGCTGTCGGTGACCACGGTAGCCAGAATTTCATCGTCCTGCATCTCTGGAAGTTCGAACGTTTCCAGGCGCAGGTCGCGTTTGCCATAAAGGCGCAGAGCTGTTGTTAACATATATTCCACCTCATGTTGAGCGATAGCCCCGGCTGACCACCGGGGCGAAAAAATCAGGACAGGAAGCCCAGTGCGTTACCCATAATCCCCAGACCAAACAGGGCGAAGATCAGCCATACCGGGTTAATTTTCTTGTTGAGCAAACGAACCATCAGCATCGTCAGGCCCAGCGCCAGCAGGCCGGGGCAGAGCTGATCGAGGATGTTCTGCACGGTCATCGTGACGGTGCCGCCGTCCGCGCCGGGGGTTTGCGATACCACCAGTGGCACGTTGATGCTGGTCCACTTGGTGACCAGCACCCCCATCACAAACAGGCCGAGAATCGATGCGCCTTCGGTCAGTTTTTGCAGCAGGTTGCCGCCCATGTCACTGACGATGTTGACCCCTTTATTGAAGCCAATTTGCAGGCCGTACCATTTCATTGCCAGACGGACTGCGTTGAAAATAAAGAAGAACAGCAGCGGTCCGAGCACGTTGCCGGACAACGCCAGCGACGCGCCGAGCGCGGCGGTGATCGGTCGCAACGTGCCCCAGACTAACGGGTCGCCAACGCCCGCCAACGGCCCCATCAAACCGACTTTGATGCCGTTGATCGCGCCATCATCGATTTCTGCCCCGTTCGCTCGCGCCTCTTCCATC
The DNA here is from genome assembly GCF_050252275.1 of Citrobacter sp. Taxonomy (NCBI): domain Bacteria; kingdom Pseudomonadati; phylum Pseudomonadota; class Gammaproteobacteria; order Enterobacterales; family Enterobacteriaceae; genus Citrobacter; species Citrobacter sp. The sequence goes on from NZ_JBFWLF010000021.1 coordinate 19,711, forward strand.
GCGGCGGTCACGCCAATCACCGGGCCGCACACCGCGGGCGTGGTGTTGAAGAACACCAGATGACGCTTGAGTGCCGCCACCTGATCTTCTTTCAGCGGGTACAGGCGCTTGATGGCGGGGATCATGTCGTAGCAAAAACCCAGCCCATGAATACGTTCAAAGTTGAAAGACGCCTGCTGCAGGTTGGAGCGAACAAACATGCTAAACAGGTCAGATTTGGTCAGTTTTTTCTGTTCCATGATGGGCTCCGTTAGTCATCAAGCTGGTCAAGAGCGGTGGAGTAGGAGGTCTGCGTCTGCGGTTCGGCCTTACGCCACTGTGGGTTCAACTGGATATAGACCAGCGCAATAATCGCGCCGACGCCGCCAAAGGCCAGCAGACTCAGGTCGAGGTAACCACCGGCGATAAAACCGAGGAAGAAGAAGGGCATCAGGTACTTCACGCCCATCATGCGCAGCACCATGGCGTAACCGACCACCACGATAAAGCCACCGGCAATCTGCAGGCCGCGAGTGACGAATTCCGGGATGGCGTTGAGCATATTGCTGACCATATCTGCACTGACAAACAACGAGACAATTAACGCCGGAATGGCGACGCGTAACGCCTGGACGCCCAGCGCAGAGACATGGAGGATGTCGATGGTGCGAAAACGCGCATCTTCTGCGGCCTTATCCGCCGCATGCTGGAACACTACGGTGATAGTCCGGGCGAAGACGGTCAGGACCTGGCCTGCCGCCGCGACCGGCAGTGCGATGGCGATACCGGTCGCGATGCTCTGTTGCCCGACGATAACCAGAATGGCGGAGATAATACTGGCGAGCGCGGAGTCCGGAGATTGCGCGGCACCAACGTTCATCCAGCCAAGCGCGATCAGCTCCAGCGTTCCGCCGAGCATCACCCCGGTTTTTAAATCACCGAGGATCAGGCCGATAACCGTACAGGCAATGAGCGGGCGGTGGGTCTGAAATTCATCCAGCACGCTGCCCATTCCGGCAATACAGGAAAATATAAATATGGCGATAATTTGTAGGGTACTGATTTCCATAATGGGTCACCTTAAAATGTGAACATCCCTGCCTGTTAAAGCATTTACACGTCGTCCTTCAGGCTGCGTCTTTGTTGGCTGAATTACTCGTCTCATCCATGAGACTCGCCCTGACGGGCCGTCGCTTCGCAACGTTCAAATCTGTTCCCGACAGATTTGTGACTCACCCCCAGTCACATCGTTATTTATGTTCCTGTGGATTCACTCATTTGCCGCCGTGATGCTTCCAGAATGACTGTGTAATAAATACAGGCGCTTTTATTTATTCCGCGAACGACTGTTCTTTTATTTTTTCGAGAATATTAATGGAGGGATCGGAGGCGACCACACGTAAATCCAGGGTGACGCCAAATTTATCCAGTTCGCGAAACGCATTAATATCATCGTCATCTAAGGATACGGCTTTGGTTAATTGTTTTTTACCCGGTCGCCAGGCCATGCCGCCAATATTTAAGGTGGCAATTTTTACGCCCTGTTTGACCATCGCCAGCGCATCCTGTGGGCGGGTAAATAAATAAAATACAGTCTCGTCCTGATACTGTGGATTATGATAAACCGCGACGGCTTTTTCGATATTCACCACGTTGACCTTCATTCCCGGTGGGGCGGCCTGGCGTAATAATGTCCGGCGCACTTCATCATTATAAACGTCGTCATTACAGATAATAATCCGCTGGGCATTCGCCACCTTCGACCAGACGGTGGTGACCTGACCGTGGATCAAGCGGTCATCAATACGGGCAAGGGTAATATTCATCAGAAATCCTCTTCGGTCGTTTCCAGATGCTGCCAGACCACGCAGGTTTGTTGTGCAATGGTCGTCAGGTGTTCGCACAATTCATCCACATTCATACTGCTCTGGTTATCTACCAGTTCCAGCGCCAGCGGCAGGGAAAGGCCGCTGATCACCCGGATGGCCGGATTGCGCATCGCCAGCGTTGCCGCGGCGTTCCACGGACTGCCGCACTGCAGGTCTACGGCAATCAGCCATTCGCTATCAGTGTGAGCACTCACTAACTTTTCCAGCTTTGTGACGATGTCGCTGGCGTTCTCGCCGGGGACAAAGGCGACCGCCTCAACGTTGGCGTCACCGTAGACCATGTGCACCGATTCCAGCATGGCGCAGGCTAGTTTGCCGTGAGCACAGAAGATTGCATGGACCATAACGCCTCCTTAGCCGCGCGTTTTTCCGCCCGCAATGTTAGTGGTTACTCCGGTAATGTAGCTGGCACGTTCAGACAGAAGATAACAAACGAAATCAGCAACTTCGCTCAGGCGTCCCGAACGGCCAATCGGAATCGCGTTCTTGCTATAGCCTTCACGCAGCTGATCAACGGTGATATTGCGGGTCCAGGCCAGCGCTTCTTCATATTCTGGCGTGCGCAGTCCCGTTTTTTCCAGAATCCCGGGAGCAATGCCGACCACGCGAATGCCGTGTTTGCCCAGCTCTTTTGACCAGGAACGGGTGAAGCTATTCAGCGCCGCCTTCGTTGCGGCATAGCAGCTCTGGCCTTCTGACCCTTCCAGCCCGCTTTCCGAAGAGACGTTGACGATAACGCCGTTACGCTGTTTCACCATCTGGCGCGCCACTGACTGTGACATTAAAAACACGCCTTTCTGGTTGATATTGACCATTTTTTCAAACGCGGCTTCGTTTAATTCATACTTTCCTGCAGGCGCTTTTTCATCGACCAACAGGCGGGGAAAGTTAACGCCAGCGTTATTAACCAGACCATCAATACGACCAAAGCGCTGGATGATTTCATCCACGGTGTGATTAACCTCTTTGGCGCTGGAAATATCCGTCGGCCAGAAGTGGTAGTCGTTATTACCTTCATGCCTTGCTTCGCCGCCATGAATATCCGCCATCTGGACATTTGCACCTTGTGCTAATAATTCTTCGACAATGGCTAAGCCAATTCCGGATGCGCCGCCGGTTACAATAATGACTTTATCCTGTAGATTTAACCACGTTTGCATAATTAACTCCCAAATTCAGAGAAGGGGACCCTGCATAAAATAAATTACGTCAGGATCAAGATGAGTATATTTACTTCAACAATAATTCAGCGGTATGGCTATTAGTGACCAGCGCATTAATATAGTTTCCACGTAATGCGCCGAGAATGCCGCTAAGCTTTTCTTCACCCATTGCGATGCCGATGGAATAACGCGCTTGCTTTAATTTGTTGGTTTCGATGGAAAGCGTTTTTTCGCTCATCGTGGTCTCCACCGTCACGCCGTTAATATCGTAAAAGCGCGAGCAAATGTCTCCGGCAACCTGCCGGGCATGCAGGTCGTCACTCTCTTCGCTGCCGTAAAAGGCATGCCAGTTTGCACCGTCGCGAATTGCCGGAGAACCGATCCCTACCAGCGCAACATCCAGATTGTCCCAGTAGGCAGAAATCGAATTAAAGTGCTGGGACTGCATAATACCGTTGCGAATCAATGGATTTTCCAGCAGTGCCGGAAAATCAGCCAGATGTGATTCGCCTTTCAGCTTTGCCGCCGCGCCGTAGGTCAGCGTATTGACGTGATAGCGGCTCTCGAGCTTCCCGGATGGCCCGCCGATAATCGGCACGCAGATCAGCTGGCGTGACTGGCTGGCTGGCGACAACCCTTCGACCAGTGCGCGTACTGCGCGTCCCCAGGAAAAACCAATGATGTCGCCGGGTTCCAGTAAACGTTCCAGCAACTGCGCGCCGTGCACGCCCATCATGGCAAGTTGTTCCTCTTCCTGCTCGTTGTCGCAGGTGATCACCACCGCTTCTTTGAGGCCGAATCGTTGTTTAAGCTGCTGTTCCAGCCACAGGTTTTCGTTGTAATCGTAGTTGATGGCGATAGTGACGATGCCCTGTTCACGACCGCGTTTCAGCAGGCGGCTGATGGTGGTGCGATAAATCCCCAGTTCACGGGCGATCTGCGCTTGTGTCATATCCTGTTCGTAATAGAGCTGCGCTATTTTTACGATCAGGCGGATATCATCACTGTTTTCCATCGCCATTTGTAGACTCCTGCACATTTGTGCAAATCACCAATCTGCCCTCTTGATCTGATATAACCTCATAAAAGGGGGAGTTCAAAGCGATTTTCTCTTCTTTGTGCGTCATGAGCTGGCGATTAATGTTGCACATATGATGTGCGGAGCGCTCGTTGTTGGCACAGATGTGCACATAATCCTAATCTCTTGATTCTGTTAATTTTCATTCAACAAAATTGCACGTAAAGATCGGAGACACTTTTGTGTCGAAAGGTGGGGCGGATCACAAATAGCGCTGAGGCCAATTTGCACGATTATTTTTTATCGCCAGCAAGGTAAGGTATATTCCGCATTTATTACGCAAAGCATTCAGGATGTATCAAGGCGGCAAGGGAGCGAATCCTCAGGAGCATAGATAACGATGTGACTGGGGTGAGTGACAAATCTGTCAGGAACAGATTTGAACGTTGCGAAGCGACGGCCCGTCAGGGCGAGTCTCATGGATGAGACGAGTAATCTGGCAGCCAACGCAGAGACAGCCTGAAGGATGAAGTGTACAAAGGAGAAATTATGCTGCCCGACTCATCCACACGACTCAACAAATACATCAGTGAAAGCGGAATCTGCTCGCGCCGCGAAGCGGATCGCTTCATTGAGCAAGGGAATGTCTTCATTAATGGCAAACGCGCCACCATTGGCGACCAGGTGATGCCTGGCGACGTCGTGAAGGTGAATGGTCGGTTGATTGAGCCGCGTGAAGCGGAAGATCTGGTCTTTATCGCGCTGAACAAGCCGGTGGGGATCGTGAGCACCACCGAAGACAGCGAGCGTGACAATATTGTTGATTTCGTTAACCACAGCAAGCGCATATTCCCGATTGGCCGTCTGGATAAAGATTCCCAGGGACTGATCTTCCTGACCAACCACGGCGATCTTGTGAATAAGATCCTGCGTGCCGGTAACGATCATGAAAAAGAGTATCTGGTCACGGTCGACAAACCGGTTACGGATGAGTTTATTCGTGGGATGAGTGCCGGCGTGCCGATTCTGGGTACTGTCACAAAAAAATGTAAGGTGAAGAAAGAGGCGCCGTTTGTATTCCGCATTACCCTGATCCAGGGGCTGAACCGTCAGATCCGCCGCATGTGCGAACATTTCGGTTATGAAGTGGTGAAGCTTGAACGCACGCGCATCATGAACGTTGGCCTGTCCGGTCTGCCACTGGGAGAATGGCGTGACCTGACGGATGATGAGCTAATTACGCTGTTTAAGCTTATCGAAAACTCTTCTTCAGAAGCGAAACCGAAGGCGAAAGCGAAGCCGAAAACCACGGGAATCAAGCGTCCGGTGGTGAAAATCGAAAAGACGGCGAACAAAGAGAAAGCGCGCCCGGCGGCAAACGGCAAACGCTTTACCTCGCCGGGGCGTAAGAAGAAAGGACGTTAACGTCTGCCGCGCGTTGGCGTGTTCGCTGACCAGGAAAATGACGCTTCAGCATCCGGTTTATAAGCCTGCTTTTTCTTCAACTGGCGGGCTTTTTTTGCCTCGGCTTCGCGCAAGACCATCAGCTTATCAATGTACTCTTTCTTCACGCTGTTGGTCTCTGCGTTGGTCAATTGACGACCATGCGCGATACGGGCACGATCCAGCAGCGTTTTCAGTTCGCGCTGTTCGCGCTCGGTCATCTCTTTTTGGGTAATGCGGGGGAGTGCCATACGGGTGCCCTCTGTCTGCCTGGTGATTTCAGTGTACGGCAATACGCCTCGGGCGGATAGCGCTCAGTCAGCAATACGCAGTTTTCCTGCGAAATCCTGTTGTGTATAACCCGTTGTTTTAAATCCCTTATCCGTAATGACGTAATCGATCTCTTTGAGAGTCGCGATACACATCACGCCGTCCTGACCAAATTTAGTATGGTCAGCGAGAATCACGGATTTTTTACTCATCGCAATCATCGCTTTGGCAACGTATGCCTCGTCAAAGCTCTTCACGAGTACACCATGCTGCGGCGAAATGCCACCCGCACCGATAAAGCAAATATCAGCGTGAATCGCATTAATCTGCTGGCACACAGAGACGCCCAGATTGGCGCGGAAATGGTAATCGTATTCACCGCCTAAGACATAGACTCGCGCCTGGAGATTATGCTCTTTTATTTTATCGGCAATTAAGGCGGAATTGGTAATAACGGAAAACGCGAGAGGGGGTAAGTGTTCGGCAAGAATAAGATTCGTGGTACAGGAATCAATAAATAGCGTATCGCGCTCGCTGACCATTCCCGCCGCCACTTTGCCAATCGCCATTTTTTCTTCGCGATGGGCATCAATTCTCGCGCCAAATGCATCTTCCTGAACAACCTGTTTTTTGACCGCGCCACCGTGAATTTTGGTGATTTGACCTTCAGACTCCAGCAAAGAGAGATCGCGGCGAATGGTTTCCGAGGTCACGTTCAGCGTTTCTGATAATTTAATAACGGTCACTTCACCGAACTTGTTTAATTCATCAAGAATATGCTTTCTTCTTTTAATCGGGTTCATTATTTTCCGCCAGGGTCGAACTTTGCCGCATGGTAACTGGATGCGCAGAGCAACGCAACCACTCCAAGATCGGAAG
>NZ_JBFWLF010000022.1:0-25579 GCF_050252275.1 Citrobacter sp.
CGGCCCGGAAAAGAGATCCTCACCGGGATCAAACGCGATCAGTTCTACGTCGTCTATCAGCCTGTCGTGGATACGCAGTCGCTGAAGGTCACCGGGCTGGAAGTGTTGCTGCGCTGGAGACACCCAACGGCAGGAGAAATCCCACCTGATGCGTTTATTCATTACGCTGAGGCCCAGCACATGATAGTGCCGCTGACCCAGCATCTGTTTAAGCTGGTGGCGCGGGACGCCCCTACGCTGCAAAAAGTCCTCCCGGTCGGCGCGAAGTACGGTATCAATATTGCGCCTGATCACCTGCACAGCAGCAGTTTTAAAGATGACGTTCGGCAGTTAGTCGCCGCGATGCCGCCCAACCACTTCCAGATCGTGCTGGAAATTACTGAACGCGACATGCTCAAGCAACATGAAGCGTCACAGTTATTTGAGTGGCTGCACGCCGCGGGCTTCGAAATTGCAATAGACGACTTCGGTACCGGCCACAGTGCGCTGATTTATCTGGAACGCTACACCCTGGATTATCTGAAAATCGATCGCGGTTTTATTAACGCCATTGGAACAGAAACCGTCACTTCGCCGGTGCTGGATGCGGTGCTGACGCTCGCTAAACGCCTCGATATGATGACGGTAGCCGAAGGGGTGGAAACGCCTGAGCAGGCAAAATGGCTGCATGAACGCGGGGTTCGCTTCCTTCAGGGCTACTGGATTAGCCGCCCGCTGCCGCTCGACGAATTTGTTGATTGGGTTTCACAGCCACACGCGCTGAAATGGTAAAGTCCCAACGCGTGGATTCACAACAGACGCCACCTGCCCTATTATTCAGGCATCAGAATGACCTGCGCGGGCAGGTAAGCAAGACAAGGAATCCTTTTGCAGATAATCGTTCGCATATTGCTGCTGTTTGTCATGTTGATAAGCGCGAGTGTCCAGGCGCAGGCAATCAAAGAGAGTTATGCCTTCGCGGTACTGGGAGAGCCTAAATACGCGTTCAACTTTGATCATTTTGATTACGCCAATCCCGCCGCCCCCAAAGGCGGTCAGATCACCCTTTCCGCGCTCGGCACCTTCGACAACTTCAACCGCTACGCCCTGCGAGGTAACCCCGGTGCCCGGACCGAACAGCTTTACGACACCCTGTTTACCACCTCTGATGACGAGCCCGGCAGCTATTATCCGCTGATCGCCGAGAGCGCACGCTATGCAGAGGATTATTCGTGGGTGGAAATCACGATCAACCCCCGCGCTCGTTTTCATGATGGCTCGCCCGTCATGGCCAAAGATGTCGCCTTCACCTTCAACAAATTTATGACTGAAGGCGTGCCACAGTTTCGTCTGGTCTACAAAGGCACAGCGGTTAAAGCCATTGCCCCACTCACCGTACGCATGGAGCTCGCGAAGCCGGGTAAAGAGGATATGCTCAGTCTGTTCTCATTACCCGTAATGCCACAAGCGTACTGGAAAGATCATAAGCTCAGCGACCCGTTGTCCAGACCGCCGCTGGGTAGTGGTCCTTATCGCATTAGTCAGTGGAAGATGGGGCAATATATTGTCTATACGCGCGTGAAGGATTACTGGGCGGCCAATCTGCCGGTCAATCGTGGCCGTTGGAACTTCGATGTCATTCGTTATGACTATTATCTCGACGACAACGTAGCCTTTGAGGCCTTTAAGGCCGGCGCGTTTGATTTGCGTCTGGAGAGCGACGCCAAAAACTGGGCGACGCGCTATGTTGGCAAAAACTTTGATAATCAGTACATCATCAAAGATGAGCAGAAAAATGAATCAGCGCAGGATACGCGCTGGCTGGCGTTCAACATTCAGCGCCCCGTTTTCAATGATCGACGCGTCCGTGAAGCCGTTACGCTGGCGTTTGATTTTGAATGGATGAATAAAGCGCTGTTCTACAACGCCTGGAGCCGGGCAAACAGCTATTTCCAGAACACCGAGTATGCGGCCAGAAACTACCCCGATGCGGCTGAACTGGTGCTGCTTGCGCCAATGAAAAAGGATCTGCCGCCGGAAGTCTTTAGCCAGATTTATCAGCCTCCCGTGTCCAAAGGCGACGGTTACGATCGGGAAAATCTGCTAAAAGCGGATAAATTACTGAAAGAGGCTGGCTGGGAACTGAAAGGTCAGCAGCGGATCAACACTGCGACGGGTAAACCGTTGAGCTTTGAACTGCTCATTTCCGCCGCCAGCAACAGCCAGTGGGTCCTGCCCTTCCAGCATAATCTCCAGCGTCTGGGGATTACGATGACCATTCGTCAGGTGGATAACTCGCAGCTCACCAACCGCCTGCGCAGCCGGGACTACGACATGATGCCGACCCTGTGGCGGGCGATGCCGTGGCCCAGTTCCGATCTGCAAATCTCCTGGGCGTCCGAGTATATCGACTCAAGTTATAATTCTCCAGGTGTGAAAAGTCCGGTGGTCGACAAACTGATCGCCCAAATCATCGCCGCACAGGGTGATAAAAACAAACTGCTGCCGCTCGGGCGTGCGCTGGACCGCGTGCTGACCTGGAATTACTACATGTTGCCGATGTGGTACATGGCGGAAGATCGACTGGCCTGGTGGGATAAATTTTCCCGTCCAGGCATTCGTCCAATTTATACCATTGGCCTGGATAACTGGTGGTATGACGTAAACCGGGCAGCGAAGTTACCTGCCGCCAGACGGCAGGGTGAATAAATGGGCGCGTACCTGATTCGTCGTTTGTTGCTGGTTATCCCGACGCTCTGGGCAATCATCACCATCAACTTTTTTATCGTGCAAATTGCCCCCGGCGGCCCGGTCGATCAGGCGATTGCCGCCATCGAATTTGGTCAAACGAGCGCGCTGCCCGGCGCCGGGAGCGAAGGCGTTCGCGCCAGTCATGCCCGAACCGGGGTGGGTAATATCAGCGACAGCAACTATCGCGGGGGACGCGGCCTTGATCCAGAAGTGATTGCCGAAATCACCCAACGCTACGGTTTCGATAAGCCACTGCACGAGCGCTATTTCACCATGCTGTGGAACTATATCCGCTTCGATTTCGGCGACAGCCTGTTTCGTAGCGCCTCGGTACTGACGCTCATCAAAGAGAGCCTGCCGGTGTCGATCACCCTGGGGCTGTGGAGTACGCTCATCATCTATCTGGTGTCGATTCCGTTGGGGATCCGCAAGGCCGTGCATAACGGCAGCCGGTTTGACGTCTGGAGCAGCGCGTTTATTATCATCGGCTACGCTATCCCGGCGTTTCTGTTCGCCATACTGCTGATTGTCTTCTTTGCCGGCGGCAGCTATTACGACCTCTTCCCGCTGCGTGGTCTGGTCTCGGCGAATTTCGACACGCTGCCCTGGTATCAGAAGGTAACCGACTATCTGTGGCACATCACCTTACCTGTTCTGGCGACAGTCATTGGCGGGTTTGCCGCATTAACGATGCTGACTAAAAATTCCTTTCTCGATGAAGTGCGTAAGCAGTATGTCGTCACTGCCCGCGCCAAAGGGGTCAGTGAAGGGAATATTCTGTGGAAGCACGTTTTTCGCAACGCCATGCTGCTGGTGATCGCCGGTTTTCCGGCCACCTTCATCAGCATGTTTTTTACCGGTTCGCTGCTGATCGAAGTGATGTTTTCCCTCAACGGTCTGGGTCTGTTGGGTTATGAGGCAACGGTGTCACGCGACTACCCGGTGATGTTTGGCACGCTGTACATCTTCACCTTGATCGGCCTGCTGCTGAATATTCTCAGTGATATCAGCTATACGCTGGTCGATCCGCGCATTGATTTTGAGGGACGTTAATGGCCCATTTAAGCCCCGTCAATCAGGCCCGCTGGGCGCGTTTTCGCCATCATCGTCGTGGCTTCTGGTCGCTGTGGATTTTTCTCGTCCTGTTTGGTTTGAGTCTGTGTTCTGAATTGATTGCTAACGATAAACCGCTGTTAGTGCGCTACGACGGAAGCTGGTATTTCCCACTGGTCAAGAACTACAGTGAGAGCGATTTTGGCGGGCCGCTGGCAACAAGGGCGGATTACCAGGACCCGTGGCTGAAGCAACAACTGGAAAGCCGCGGGTGGGTCCTCTGGGCTCCGGTGCGCTTTGGGGCGAACAGCATCAACTTTGCGACTGACAAACCCTTCCCCTCGCCCCCTTCGGCGCAGAACTGGCTGGGTACCGATGCCAACGGCGGCGACGTGCTGGCGCGAGTGCTTTACGGCACGCGGATCTCCATTCTTTTCGGCCTGATGCTGACCTTGTGTTCAAGCGTCATGGGTGTACTGGCCGGGGCGCTACAGGGCTATTACGGTGGTAAAGTGGATTTATGGGGCCAACGATTTATCGAGGTCTGGTCGGGTATGCCGACGCTGTTCCTGATTATTTTGCTCTCCAGCGTCGTGCAACCCAACTTCTGGTGGCTGCTGGCGATTACCGTGCTGTTTGGCTGGATGAGTCTGGTCGGCGTGGTGCGTGCGGAGTTCTTACGCACGCGAAACTTCGACTATATCCGGGCCGCCCAGGCGCTCGGCGTCAACGACCGCAGTATTATCTTTCGCCATATGCTGCCCAACACGATGGTTGCCACCCTGACCTTCTTACCGTTCATTTTATGCAGTTCCATCACCACGCTGACGTCGCTCGATTTTCTTGGCTTTGGTTTACCGTTAGGTTCTCCTTCGCTCGGTGAGTTACTCCTGCAAGGCAAAAACAACCTGCAGGCGCCGTGGCTGGGTATTACTGCGTTTTTGTCGGTCGCCATTCTCCTCTCGCTTCTGATCTTTATTGGCGAGGCCGTCCGTGACGCATTCGATCCCAACAAGGCGGTGTAACATGACGCAACCTTTGCTCGATATAGACAATCTGACGCTGGGATTTCGTAAGCAGGAAACGGTTCGTACGGTAGTTAACGAGGTGTCGTTGCGCGTGGAGGCCGGCGAAACGCTGGCGCTGGTCGGTGAATCCGGTTCCGGCAAGAGTGTTACCGCACTGTCGATTCTGCGCCTGTTGCCCACGCCGCCCGCCGTATATCTTAGCGGCGATATCCGTTTTCACGGCGAGTCATTACTCCACGCCAGCGAGCAGACGCTACGCGGCGTGCGCGGCAACAAGATCGCCATGATTTTTCAGGAGCCGATGGTGTCGCTGAACCCGCTCCATAACCTCGAAAAACAGCTCTATGAAGTCCTTTCCCTGCACCGCGGTATGCGCCGGGAGGCGGCACGCGCAGAGATAATAAGCTGCCTCGATCGGGTCGGTATTCGGCAGGCTGCAACCCGGCTGGGCGATTATCCGCACCAGCTTTCCGGCGGCGAGCGTCAGCGGGTGATGATTGCGATGGCGCTGTTAACGCGACCCGAATTACTCATCGCCGACGAGCCGACTACCGCGCTGGATGTCTCGGTACAGGCGCAGATCCTGCAACTGTTGCGCGAACTCCAGCGCGAGCTGAACATGGGGATGCTGTTTATCACCCATAATCTCAGTATTGTCAGGAAGCTCGCCGACAGCATAGCGGTGATGCAAAACGGGCAATGCGTTGAGCAAAACCGGGCCGCTCCCCTTCTCCACGCGCCCACGCATCCCTATACGCAGAAATTGCTCAACAGCGAGCCGACAGGCGACCCCGTACCGCTACCAGCCGGACATTCACCTCTGCTAAAGGTCGAGGATTTGCGCGTCGCCTTCCCCATTCGCAAAGGGATTCTCAAGCGCGTGGTGGCAAACAATGAGGTGGTGAAAGGCATCAGTTTCAGTCTGCAACCGGGTGAAACGCTGGGGCTGGTTGGTGAGTCAGGGTCAGGGAAAAGTACCACCGGGCTGGCGCTCCTGCGGCTTATCACCTCTCAGGGCAGCATAGAATTTGACGGCCAACAGTTACAACATCTTAACCGCCGACAGTTGTTGCCCGTACGTCATCGTATTCAGGTGGTCTTCCAGGATCCCAACTCCTCGCTGAATCCGCGTCTGAGCGTGTTACAAATCATTGAAGAGGGACTGCGCGTTCATCAACCATCGCTCTCAGCCGAACAGCGCGAGCAGCAGGTCATGGCGGTGATGGCGGAAGTGGGACTGGATGCCGACACGCGTCACCGCTATCCCGCGGAGTTTTCCGGCGGTCAACGCCAGCGGATTGCGATAGCCAGAGCGCTGATCCTGAAGCCGTCATTGATTGTTCTTGATGAACCGACATCATCTCTCGACCGGACCGTGCAGGCGCAAATTCTCGCGCTGTTGAAATCGCTACAGCAAAAGCATCGCCTGGCCTATATCTTCATAAGTCACGATCTGCACGTGGTACGTGCGCTATGCCATCAGGTGATTGTGCTGAGACAGGGAGAGGTTATTGAGCAGGGGCAATGCGAGCGCGTCTTTAGCGCACCGCAACAGGCGTATACGCGTCAACTTCTCACGCTAAGCTGACGCTCAAAATGGATTGTTGTTAGAAAACGGTTCGGCAATGGCCACGCCAAAGTTTTTCAGACGACAGGTCGCGGCAAATTCGTCCTGGCGATTCACAAACAGACACGGTTCGCCTTCACATTCCAGTACGGAACATGGCACTTCGATATCGCTGAGCGCCTGACTGAGTTTATGCATCACCGGCCAGGCGCTATCGCCATCCGGACTCAGCAGTTTAAGCGCCACCAGACTGTTTTCAACGCTTTGACCATTTTGCGGAATCGGTTCAACTTTCGAACCTGCGAAACCCGCTGACCAACGATAGTTCTGTGGTAAGCGATGAACGATTGAGAGCTGTAATGTTGTCACTTTCTTTCCCCGGAAGCACAATCACTTCACAATTTATTTACATCCATATTAACACATCATTGACAATCCGTCCTTAAACGGATGCATAACGTGGCAATCCTTCTCCCGCGTGGCCAGTATGTTGGGTATGGCCTTTATTAAAATAGAGATTTCCAGTCGGGACAGGAGCGCGGGCTATATGTACCCGTTTCTGCGATCTAACTCAACCTTTTTAACTACAATGATGTGACTTTTTACATAAATTGATTTTACATAAAATAAACATATATCGGGGGAATGATAGGATTGTCGTTGACATACATCAACAAAGGAAGCCGAACGGCTTCCATATTGTGTATTTGATCACCGTTTTTTCGGGCGGCTCGCAGAGAGATAGAACAAAATTGAACAGCTTGCACAGAAAGCAATAGACCAAATCATCGTCCAGGCTGAGTTAAACGTTGCCAGAGAAAGTAATGCGCCAACAAGCGCGCCAATGCCAAAGCGGAAAGTGCCCGCCAGCGATGAGGCCGTTCCCGCCATGTGTGGGAACTCATCGAGGATCACCGCCATCGCATTGGAAGAGATCATCGACACGCAACCGACAAAGACTGCTACCCCCAGCACCAGCGCCCAGAAACCGATGCCAAACAGCGCACTCAGCACCATCCACACCGCCATCGCCAGTTGGATCCACAATCCGGTACGGAACATGTTCAGCGCACCGATCCGGCGTACAAAGCGACTGTTAAAAATCGTCATAATGAATAAAAAGACGATGTTTAGCGCGAAGTAGTAGCCAAAATCCTGCGGCGATACGTGGTTGATTTCGATATACACGAACGGCCCGGCGCTGAGAAAAGAGAACATCCCGGCAAAGCTAAAGCCGCTTGCCAGCATATAGCTCAGCACCCGCTTATGGCGAAACAGCGAGGCAAAGTTACCTATTGTCGTGCGGATATGGAACGGCTGGCGCTTTTCAACCGGTAACGTCTCTTTAATGAGCGTTGCGATCATGACAGAGGCCAGAACCGCGGCGATCGCCAGGATCCAGAAGATAGAGTGCCAGCTCAACCACACCAGCACCCAGCCGCCGATGATTGGTGCCATCAGCGGTGCAATCGTGGTCACCAGCATGACGAACGACATCATGCGGGAGAACTCTTCTTTAGGATACATATCGCGCATCAGCGCATTGATCACCACGCTGGCAGCGGCTGCCGCCAGACCGTGGAAGAATCGCATCACAATCAGCTGATCGATGGTCTGCGCCAGCGCACAGGCTACGGCGGCGGCAGCGAACACCAGCGTGCCACCGAGGATCACCGGTTTTCGCCCAAGGCTATCCGCCATCGGCCCATACAGTAACTGCCCGACTGCGAAGCCCAGAATATAGGTGCTAAGCGTCATCTGTGCGCTGCCCGCCGGTACGCCAAACTGCTCGGAGATCACCGGTAGCGCCGGAAGGTACATATCGATCGACAGCGGCATTAACATCGCCAGCAGACCGAGAATAAAAATAATGGCAAAGGACGAGTGCTGCCGGGTGGTCACAAAAAACTCCTGAATTTAGCTGGACGTCATGCCAACGCTGGCAATTTCTTCTTCGGTCAGAGGACGATACTCACCGGGTTCAAGGTCAGCATCGAGAGTTATCGCGCCGATCCGCTCGCGGTGCAGTTCGACCACGTGGTTGCCCACAGCGGCAAACATCCGTTTCACCTGATGATAGCGCCCTTCGCTGATGGTCAGTCGCACCTGCGTCGGGGTGATGACCTCAAGCACAGCGGGCTTCGTGAGATCTTTTTCATTATGTAACTGCACGCCTTTCGCAAACTGCACGGCGGTATCTTCGGCGACGGGCGACTCCAGCGTGACCAGATACGTTTTCTCGCAGTGGTGACGCGGAGAGGTGATGCGGTGCGACCACTGCCCGTCGTCGGTCATCAGCACCAGACCGGTGGTGTCGATATCCAGGCGACCCGCAGCGTGTAATTTATGCGCGACCGGCTCATCCAGGAAATACAGGATCGTCGGATGATCCGGGTCATCCGTCGAACACACATAGCCCTGGGGTTTATTAAGCATAAAGTAACGTGGGCCGTTTTGCTGAACCAGCGTGTTGCCGTCATATGCTACGTCGTGTTCTGGCAGCAGTTTGAACGCAGTATTCCGGATGATTTCACCATCCACGGTAACACGGCTACCGCGGATTTCACGCCCGGCAATAGCACGGCTGACGCCGAGTTGCTGAGCGATAAATTTATCAAGTCGCATGAGTGTGATTTTGCCTGTAAAAATACGGGAGTCGGGCGCGTCGCCCGAAAAGGGGAGCCGTTATCTGCCCAGTATAGCGGGCTAACAACATCCCTCAAGGGAAAACGATTCGTGGCATACTATACCCGAGTTCGTTACGTATTGTGAGACCATGATTTTTACACTTCGCCCCTACCAGCAAGAAGCCGTGGATGCCACGCTCAACCATTTCCGTCGCCATCGCACGCCTGCGGTGATTGTTCTGCCCACTGGCGCCGGTAAAAGCCTGGTGATTGCTGAACTGGCGCGCGTCGCCAGAGGCCGCGTGCTGGTTCTGGCGCATGTGAAAGAGCTGGTGGCGCAAAACCATGCCAAATACTGCGCACTGGGGCTGGAAGCCGATATTTTTGCCGCCGGACTTAAACGTAAAGAGAGCCACGGTAAAGTGGTGTTCGGCAGCGTTCAGTCCGTGGCTCGCAATCTTGACGCCTTCCAGAGCGAGTTTTCGCTGCTGATTGTTGATGAATGCCATCGTATCGGCGATGACGAAGAGAGCCAGTATCAGCAGATACTCACCCATCTGAGCAACGCCAATCCCCACATTCGCCTGCTGGGGCTGACCGCCACCCCTTTTCGTCTGGGCAAAGGCTGGATCTATCATTTTCACTACCACGGTATGGTGCGCGGCGACGACAAGGCGCTGTTTCGCGACTGCATTTACGAACTGCCGCTGCGCTACATGATTAAGCACGGCTATCTTACGCCGCCGGAACGCCTCGACATGCCGGTGGTGCAGTACGATTTCAGCCGCCTGCAGGCGCAAAGCAACGGTCTGTTTAGCGAAGCCGACCTGAACCGTGAGCTGAAAAAGCAGCAGCGTATCACACCGCATATCATCAGCCAGATTATTGAATTCGCCCAGACCCGCAAAGGGGTGATGATTTTTGCCGCCACCGTCGAGCATGCCAAAGAGATTGCCGGACTGCTGCCGAAAGCGGATTCCGCGTTGATTACCGGCGACACGCCGGGTCCTGAACGTGATGAGCTGATAGACGCGTTTAAGGCTCAGCGTTTTCGTTATCTGGTCAACGTCTCCGTCTTAACCACGGGCTTCGATGCCCCGCACGTCGATCTCATTGCCATTCTGCGCCCTACCGAGTCAGTCAGTCTGTACCAACAAATTGTGGGTCGCGGCCTGCGTCTCGCACCGGGAAAAACGGACTGTTTGATTCTGGATTACGCCGGTAATCCGCACGATCTCTATTCTCCGGAGGTGGGGAGTCCGAAAGGCAAAAGTGATAACGTGCCGGTCCAGGTCTTCTGCCCGGCCTGCGGTTTTGCAAATACCTTCTGGGGCAAAACCACCGCTGACGGTACGCTGATCGAACATTTTGGCCGCCGCTGTCAGGGTTGGTTTGAAGATGATGAAGGGCATCGCGAGCAGTGCGATTTTCGCTTCCGCTTTAAAAATTGCCCGCAGTGCAACGCCGAAAACGACATTGCCGCTCGCCGCTGTCGGGAATGCGATACGATCCTTGTCGATCCCGACGACATGCTGAAAGCAGCGCTGAAACTGAAAGACGCGCTGGTGCTCCGCTGTAGCGGCATGACGTTGCAACACGGCCATGACGAGAAAGGCGAATGGCTGAAAATCACCTACTATGACGAAGATGGCGCGGACGTTAGCGAGCGCTTTCGCCTGCAAACCCCGGCCCAACGTACGGCATTTGAACAACTGTTTATCCGCCCGCATACCCGCACGCCAGGTGTGCCGCTACGCTGGATCACCGCGGCGGATATCCTCGCGCAACAACCCTTGTTACGCCATCCCGACTTTGTGGTGGCGCGGATGAAAGGCCAGTACTGGCAGGTACGGGAAAAGGTGTTCGATTACGAGGGGCGTTTCCGTCGGGCACATGAATTACGCGGTTAATCGTACTTTTGATTGATGTAACGGGCGTTTGAGGATAGAATCTCGCCCGCTTTTGCATACGCAAAGCAGATCACTTACCTGTTGCTGGGTCGCCTGTAGCAGGAATTATTAAAGAGAGATTTAAATGTTTACTATCAACGCTGAAGTACGTAAAGAGCAGGGTAAGGGTGCGAGCCGCCGCCTGCGTGCCGCTAACAAGTTCCCGGCAATCATCTACGGTGGCAAAGAAGCCCCGATTGCTATCGAACTGGACCACGATTCCATCATGAACATGCAAGCTAAAGAAGGTTTCTATAGCGACGTTCTGACCATCGTTGTTGACGGTAAAGAAGTAAAAGTTAAAGCTCAGGCTGTACAGCGTCACGCGTTCAAGCCGAAGCTGACTCACATCGACTTCGTTCGCGCGTAATCGCCAACAAGTTGAAGAAAACCCCGCTCCGGCGGGGTTTTTTTATGGCTTTTAATTACCGCCAGACGTACGACGCTGAAGCTGATCGCGCAGGTTCGGCGGCGTGCCTTTAATGGTCAACGTATCCGTTGCCGGATCCCAGAAAATACGCTCGCCCAGCAGCATCGCGTCAAAGTTAATGGTTAACCCACCGCCGCTGCCGGCATATTTGGTCAGTTGGCGCAGCGTGCTGCGATCGGCCGGGAAGCTCTCTTCCAGCTCATAGCCCTTCTCTGCCGTAAACTCGCTAAAACTCACTTCACTGACGCCAGAAAGTTCTTTTGACAGCGACTCCAGCTCAATTTCTTCACCGGCCTGAAGCTGCTCGTTGCAGTAGCTGTACACCTGCTGGCGCACGTTCTGGCGCTCAGCTTTATCCAGTTGCGCTTCAGCGGTGAAGTCATCGACCGCCTGCAGCAGTCCACGGTTTTGCGCCTTGGCGTTGAGACCTTCGCTGGCTCCGAGGAAATCCATAAAGAAGTCAGCCACTTTTCGCCCTACCCGCCCCTTCAGGAAGGTCAGATAGCGGGTGGATTCCGGATTGGTTTCCCACTCGGTCAGATCGATACGCGCGACGATATCCGCATGGTTGATATCCAGATAGTGCGTCGGGTTGATATCCAGATTCTCATTGACGCGCATGCTGCTTAAGTTGTTCAGCACCGCCACCAGTAAATACTCTACCGCCAGATAGCGATAATGACAGAACAGCACAATGCCGCCGTCAGCAAACGGGTATTTGGCGAGCTCGTCACGTAAACGTCCGGTCGCCGCACGGCTAAAGGCGAGAAAATCTTCCTCACCCTGGCGCTGTAAGCGCAGCGCTTGCGCCAGTTCGCTCTCTTCGCTGAACAGACCATACGCTTTGTTTTTCGCGCTATAGACCCGATGCAGTTCAGCCATCATATCGACAACGGTGTTTGTCGGTTCCAGTAATGAATCGCGCAGGACCAGCTCAAGGTTTTGCTCATCACGCTTGATAAGCTGGTGCAGGGCAATCTGGTTGATATCCAGACTCATGATAAACTCTCCTTAAAGACCGGGCGGTATTCAACCACCACCGGCGAGGCGACGCAACAGAAGATGCAGCGCCGTTTTGCCTGTCGCACGGTAACGCGAATTATTGAGGATAAAAAAGCGGAAAAAAAACTGTTGCTACGGTAATATGTTGCCCTTTCATGAATAAACTGATGTCGATTTATGCCACAAATCTCCCGCTATAGTGACGAACACGTTGAACAACTGCTCACCGAGATGCTCAACGTACTGGAAAAACATAAGGCACCGACTGATCTTTCCCTGATGGTGCTGGGAAACATGGTCACCAACCTTATTAATACCAGCATTGCCCCGGCTCAGCGCCAGGCGATTGCGAACTCTTTTGCCCGCGCATTGCAGTCCTCGGTTAACGACGACAAAGCGCACTAAAAGCCGATTTCGGGGAAACGAACGACACGTTATGGTAACTCATCGTCAGCGCTACCGTGAAAAAGTCTCCCAGATGGTTAGTTGGGGGCACTGGTTTGCACTGTTCAACATTCTGCTGGCTATCGTGCTCGGCAGCCGTTACCTGTTTGTCGCCGACTGGCCGACAACGCTGGCCGGTCGCGTTTACTCTTATCTGAGTATCGTCGGCCATTTCAGCTTTCTGGTGTTTGCCACCTATCTGCTGATTCTGTTCCCGCTGACGTTCATTGTGATGTCCCAGAGGCTGATGCGTTTCCTGTCAGCCATTCTGGCGACGGCCGGAATGACGCTTCTGCTGATCGACAGCGAAGTGTTTACCCGTTTCCACCTGCATCTTAATCCCATCGTCTGGGAACTGGTGATTAACCCCGACCAAAATGAAATGGCGCGCGACTGGCAGCTGATGTTTATCAGTGTGCCGGTTATCTTATTGATTGAAATGCTGTTTGCGACCTGGAGCTGGCAAAAACTGCGCAGCCTGACGCGTCGTCGTCACTTCGCCAAGCCGCTGGCCGCCTTCTTCTTTGTGTCATTTATTGCTTCACATGTGGTCTATATCTGGGCGGATGCCAATTTCTATCGTCCGATCACCATGCAGCGCGCCAACCTGCCGCTCTCCTATCCGATGACCGCGCGCCGGTTTCTGGAAAAACATGGCCTGCTGGATGCGCAGGAGTATCAGCGCCGTCTGGTCGAACAGGGGAATCCGGAAGCGGTGTCCGTGCAGTATCCACTGAGCGAATTACGCTATCGCGATATGGGAACCGGGCAAAACGTCCTGCTGATCACGGTCGATGGCCTGAACTATTCGCGCTATGAAAAGCAGATGCCGGCACTTGCCGAATTTGCCGGGCAAAACACTGCCTTCACGCGCCACATGAGTTCCGGCAACACCACTGATAACGGTATTTTTGGCCTGTTTTACGGCGTGTCACCGAGCTATATGGACGGTATTCTGTCCACCCGAACGCCGGCTGCGCTGATTTCGGCTCTGAATCAGCAAGGCTATCAGTTGGGACTGTTCTCTTCCGACGGCTTTACCAGCCCGCTCTACCGCCAGGCGTTACTGTCTGATTTCTCGATGCCAAGCGTACAGACGCAGTCTGACGAACAGACCGCCAGCCAGTGGATCAACTGGCTGGGGCGTTACGCGCAGGAAGACAACCGCTGGTTCTCGTGGGTTTCGTTTAACGGCACCAACGTTGACGACAGCAACCAGTCTAACTTCGTTCGCCGCTACGCTCGCGCGGCGGGAGATGTTGATAAGCAGATCAACCGTGTGCTCGGCGCGCTGCGTGAGTCCGGTAAACTGGATAACACGGTGGTGATAATCACCGCCGGGCGCGGCGTCGCGTTGAGCGATGAAGAGAAAAACTTCGCCTGGTCGCGCGGTCACCTGCAGGTTCCGCTCATTATTCATTGGCCGGGAACTCCCGCGCAGCGGATCAACAGCCTGACCGATCACACAGACGTCATGACCACGTTGATGCAGCGTCTGCTTCACGTCAGCACGCCGGCTAATGAATATTCGCAGGGGCAGGATCTGTTCAATGCCAATCGTCGTCACTACTGGGTAACGGCGGCCGATCTCAGTACGCTGGCAATCACCACGCCGGAAATGACGCTGGTGCTGAACAACAACGGCAAGTACCAGACATACGATTTACGCGGCGAGAAGATTAAAGATCAGAAGCCACAGTTGAGTCTGTTATTACAGGTGCTGACAGACGAGAAGCGTTTTATCGCTAACTGATTTATTATTAATCAGTTAGCTGGATGTCCCCTTGCATTCGGTACGGAAAGCGGTAGTATTAGCTCCCACGAGTCGGCACGTAGCGCAGCCTGGTAGCGCACCGTCATGGGGTGTCGGGGGTCGGAGGTTCAAATCCTCTCGTGCCGACCAAAATTCCCCAGAAAAACCAGCCTTTTACGGCTGGTTTTTTTATTATTGCCGTCCACCGAAATGGAATTCGATTCGAGTTATGGACGGAAATAATGTTACACTTCCGGTTTTGCACAGCCGATCTTATTGCTTATGTGGCATCACTTCATCAAGTACACCTCCGTAGGCGTGATCAACACATTGATTCACTGGATAGTTTTTGCTATCTGCATCTACGCCTTTCATACCCATCAGGCGCTGGCGAATTTCCTGGGCTTCAGTGTGGCGGTCAGTTTTTCTTTTTACGCCAACGCCCGGTTTACCTTTAAGCAATCGACCACAACGCGTCGCTATCTGCTGTATGTCGGCTTTATGGGCCTGCTCAGTATCCTGACGGGTTGGGGGGCCGAACAGTGCGGTTTCCCACCGCTGGTGACGCTGGTCGCGTTCTCCGCCATTAGTCTCATTTGTGGCTTTATTTATTCCAGATTCATTGTATTCAAGGACGCACGATGAAAATTTCACTGGTCGTTCCTGTCTTCAACGAAGAAGAAACCATTGGCCTCTTTTACAAGACGGTGCGTGAATACGACGCACTGAAAGAACATGATGTCGAAATTGTGTTCATCAACGATGGTAGCACCGACGCAACGGAATCCATCATCAATGCCCTCGCCGTCGCCGACCCACTCGTTGTTCCGCTCTCGTTTACGCGAAATTTTGGTAAAGAACCGGCACTGCTCGCCGGGCTCGACAATGCCAGTGGCGATGCCGTCATTCCGATGGATGTCGATCTCCAGGATCCTGTCGAAGTCCTGCCGCACTTGATTCAAAAATGGCAGGATGGGGCGGACATCGTGCTGGCTAAACGTTCCGATCGCTCCGTCGATAGCCGCCTGAAGCGAAAATCCGCCGAGTGGTTTTATAAGCTACACAATAAAATCAGCACGCCGTATATCGAAGAAAACGTCGGCGATTTTCGGCTGATGAGTCGTGAAGTGGTGGACAACATTAAACAAATGCCAGAACGAAATCTGTTCATGAAAGGGATTTTATCCTGGGTTGGCGGCAAAACTGACATCGTCCTCTACGCGCGCGCCACTCGCTGTGCCGGGAAAAGTAAATTCAACGGCTGGAAACTGTGGAACCTTGCACTGGAAGGGATCACCTCTTTTTCTACCTTCCCTCTGCGTATCTGGACCTACATTGGTCTGGCGGTTGCCCTGCTTTCTTTCACCTACGGTGCGGGAATGGTGATAGATACGCTTCTGTGGGGAAATCCCGTGCGTGGCTATTCTTCCTTGATTGTGTCAATCCTGTTTCTGGGAGGCGTACAGCTTATTGGCATTGGCGTGCTGGGTGAGTATATCGGACGAATCTATGTCGAAACCAAGCAGCGGCCTCGATACATTCTGAAAAAACGTAAAACTGTGGACCACGATTCAGACAAGGATAACTGATGTTAAAGCATGTTAATAAAAGCATTCTTTTAATTGCCTTTTTTGCAGTATTTATCCTGGAGTGGTTCACCCCTATTCACTCCGATGATTACCGTTATGCCCTGCTTGGCATCTCATTTGATGCGCACCTGCATCACTACCTGACCTGGAGCGGGCGCATAGTGGCTGATTTTGTCAGCTCGCTTTTACTCGCCACCGGATCTCGTGGATTTATCTCAACCATGACCGGCCTTGTCGTCGTCGCGTTCTGCTATTTCATTGTGAAAACGCCGACGGGCACGCTGAAATGGAAAAAACATGACGCGCTGATCTTTACCCTTATTTTTCTGACCTTTTGGGTCGCTAACCCGAATATCGGACAAACGGTTTTCTGGATAGTCGGCAGCGCGAACTACCTGTGGACGAATCTGTTCGTCGCCGCATGGCTCTGGAACCTGTACCGCATACAGCTTCAGCGTGAAGAGCGTACACACATGGGTATGCTGTTGCTCGGGCTGTTGGCGGGCTGTTCCAATGAAAGCGTCGCGCCATTTGTCGTGGGTCTTGCCCTTCTGGCTATCGTGTACGATTACTGGCAAGCGAAACGCGTCTTTGCGAATAAGGTCGCGTATTTTTTATCCGCACTGGTGGGCGCCAGTATTTTGATTTTCTCACCAGGCAATTTTATTCGCGCTCAGGGCGCTCATACCGTCTGGTATGATAAATCGATCGTTGAAAGAATCACAATTCATCTGAGCGAGCGCTTCTTTAACCACCTGGCGCTGGTCTGGATTTCTTATGTCGTACTGGTCTTACTGGCAATGCTTCTGATCGTGGCCAAACGACAAGGCCATCGCATTAAAAGTGCGAATCTCAACATGGTCGGCTTAATGCTGTTGGTGGGGCTGGGAACCTCTTTAATTATGGTGGCCTCCCCGTCGTATCCTGACCGCGTCATGCTGTCGACTTTTTTATTTTTCCTGCTTGCCCTCTCGTTCCTTGCGCGGGAAGTCGTCACGGTAGCCGGACCACGTGTCATGAAAGGAGTCTATGTCGTTACGGGCCTGATGGCTGCGGTATTCATCTGGTCATACGCGTTAATGTATGCCGCTTATACGCGCGTTTATGAGCAGGATGTTGTTCGTGTGAATATCGTTAAGCGCCAACTCAGCCAGGGTCACAAGGACTTTACGGTGCCTGACTTCCACTTCCTGAAAATGCAAAACAGCGGAGGGCATTTCGGTTTCTTTCACGATCCGCAGGTCTATGGCCGTTATTTTGCCGCAGGGAATGTGGCGAAGAAAAAAGTTAACTTCGACTACTCCGTACTCGTCAACGGTAAGCAGCAAGCCATCGATGACAATACCGTGGCCTGGTTCAATCACCGCGGTGATTTAATGCTGGTGAGCAAGCATCCATTAACCGGTACCGTGCAGGTGAAGACCGAATCGTCCGATACGTCGCGCTCGCTTACGCGCTTTACCGCCGCGAAAATTAACGATGAATACTGGTATTTCAGCGCCATACCTAAAGCAGAAGTGACTCACGTCGCGCTGCTGCCCTGAATAAAAAAGCCTCTCATCACGATGAGAGGCTCTCCCTCTTTTCCCGACAGGTTTTACTTCTTACCCATGCGTAATCTGGGGTAATATTTCTCCCTCTTATCGATGCGGTGAATCTGGACGATTCGCAATCGAATAACAATAATGATTCTAATAAAATCTCGGGAGATAACTATGCCTGAAGCAACGCCTTTTCAGGTGCTGGTGGTAGATGACCACCCTCTTATGCGTCGTGGTATCCGTCAATTACTGGAACTGGATCCGACATTTGAGGTGGTTGCCGAAGCGGGCGATGGTGCAACGGCGATTGATCTGGCAAACCGTCTCGATCTGGATTTAATCCTGCTTGATCTGAATATGAAAGGACTGAGCGGTCTGGATACGTTGAACGCCCTGCGCCGCGATGGGATCACGGCGCAGATCATCATTCTCACCGTTTCGGATTCGGCCAACGACATCTACGCCCTGATTGACGCCGGCGCAGATGGCTACCTGCTGAAAGACAGCGATCCGGAAGTTCTGCTGGATGCCATTCGCACAGGTGCTAATGGCGGCAAAGTTTTCAGTGAACGCGTCAGTGATTATCTGCGCGAGCGCGAAATGTTTGGTGAAGAGGACGATCCGTTCAGCATGCTGACCGAGCGAGAGCTGGATGTGTTGCACGAGCTGGCACAGGGGCTGTCTAACAAGCAGATTGCCTCGGTCCTCAATATTTCCGAACAAACTGTAAAAGTGCATATTCGCAACCTGCTGCGCAAGCTCAACGTACGCTCACGCGTTGCCGCGACCATCTTGTTTTTACAAACCCGCGGTATGCAATAGCCCAGCAAATGCCCGATGGCGCTACGCTTATCGGGCCTGTGCCTCGCCATCTGGCCGGGTGGTTACTCGCTCTTTGGCGATAAGTGCTGCATCGCCTGCGCGATACTGCGCTCAATCACCGCACGACGCGTATCATTCGCTGGCAGCATCTTCAACATCATCTCCCAGGCGGCAACCGCCTCGCCAAAACGCTCCTGCTCAAAGGCGTTGAAGGCATACATGCTCAGAACCCGCACATTGGCGTGATCGCTACGCACCAGTTCTCGCAGCAGCTCCCCTCCACGACGGTTATCATCAGGATCGGAAGAACGGGTCAGCGCCTCGGCATAGCCCAGCGCAGCATCGCTGTTCTTCGGATCGAGTCGATAGGCGTTGGCATACGCTTCGGTAGCGGTACTGGCATTGCCAAGCACCATTCCGATCCGCCCCAGCATGATCCAGCCTTCTACGTTCGTCGCATCACTTTGCAGACGAGTACGTAGCCCCAGCGCCAGACGCGTCATCTCTTCCTCATCCAGCGGCTGCGCTTTTGGATCCAGCGCGCGTTCCAGCAGTGCCGGACTTTGTGCCGTCGCCAGTTGCCAGATTTCCACCTGCTTATAGCTCCCGGTCTGGTAATAACTGACGGCCCCCACGATGACGGCAATCACTATCCCCGTCAGATAAACCGCCAGCCCGGCTCGTTTACCCTCCGGTAACGATATCTCATCCGGGAACACCTCCTGCTTCAGGCGTACCCGCCGACGCGAACGGGCAACGATAACCCAGCCACCTGCGCCAATTGCCGCCACGGGAAGCACCCACAGCAGGACAGTCAGTGGTGTCAGCGGCGGATCATAGGTGACGAAGTTACCGTAGCGCGCCACCATATAGTCGACGATCTCTTTCTGACTTTTCCCTTCCTGCATCAGCTCATAGACTTTCTGCCGCAGGTCGGTCGCAATCATCGAATTGGAATCCGCGATGCTGTTGTTCTGGCATTTTGGACAGCGCAGTTGTTCAGTCAACTGGCGGAATTGTTGCTCCTGGGTCTCATCCTTAAACTGCATCACATCAATGGTGGCCAGCGCGTTAGCAGAAAACAGCAGCATCAGCACACTCAGCAAAAGTCTCATTGCCCGGCCTCCTTACTGTATTTCTCCCACAGCGGCTTGATTTCACTCTCCCAGACGCGGGCGTTCAAATCCCCGGCATGGCGATAGCGAATAATGCCTTTACCGTCGATCAGGAAGGTTTCCGGCGCGCCATAGACTCCAAGATCCAGGCCCAGCATACCGTCGCCGTCAAACAGGCTCAGCGCGTAAGGATTACCCAACTCTTTCAGCCAGACGATGGCCTTCTGGCGATCGTCTTTATAATTCAGCCCCACTACGCGAATCCCCTGTGCCGACAGCTGGTTCAGGTACTGATGCTCAGCGCGGCAGGTCGGACACCACGTTGCCCAGACGTTGAGTAAGACCGGTTTACCCTGAGTCAGCACGTCTGCCTCATAATGCTTACCGGGGTTCTCCAGCGACTCAAGCCGGAAAGTCGGTACCGGTTTACCAATCAGCGCCGACTCCAGATTCGTCGGCGTATCGCCTTCTGCGTTACGCGCCAGTTGCCACAGCAGCGCTGCGGCAATCACGAGAAAAATCACAAAGGGAATCAAAAGTACGTTGCGCTTCATACCGCCTCCGACGCCGATTTCTGCGGTTGTACGCGTTTGCGATAACGCGGGTCAAACAGGCATAACAGCCCCCCCAGCGCCATCAATATCCCACCCGCCCAGATCCAGCGAATAAACGGTTTGTAGTACAGACGAACAGCCCACGCGCCGTTATCCAGCTCTTCACCGAGCGCGGCGTACAGATCGCGGGTGATGCCACCATCAATCGCCGCTTCCGTCATCATCGAACTGGTGCTGTTGTAGAACCGTTTTTCAGCGTGCAACGTTGCTTCTGCCTTGCCATCACGGGTCACGCTGATAATCGCCACACCACCGCGATAGTTTGGTCCGGTGATATCATTCACTTCACGGAAGGTGAAGCGATATTCATGAATATCGACGCTGTCACCGGCTTTCATGCGAACATCGCGCTCGACGCTGTAGTTCTGGCTGAAGGCGATGCCGACAATTGTCACCGCCAGGCCGACGTGCCCGGCCACCATTCCCCAGTAGCTCAGCGTCATTTTCGCGCCACGTGAAATTCGCAGCGCAAGCTCCGCCATCGCCAGCACAAACACCCAGCAGGCCATTGCCAGCCCGACTACGGTCATGGCGACAATCTTGTTCTCAAACAGCCACGGCAGCAACAGAGAGAGTACCAGGGTGCTGACCAGCGCGATAACCAGCAGTCGTTGCAGTTTACGCGGTCGATCGCGTCCCCAGCGGACCAGCGGGCCAATGCCCAACAGCAGGGCAAACGGCGCCATCAGCCAGGTAAACATGGTATTAAAAAACGGTTCGCCAATAGAGATACTGCCCAGACCGAGTTGCTTATGCACCAGCGGCAGCAGCGTGCCGAGCAGCACGACCAGCATGGCGGCAATCAGCAGCACGTTGTTACCGAGCAGCAGCGATTCACGCGACCAGAGGGCGTTATTGACCCGGGAGCGGACCTTATGTCCTCGCGTGGCAAACAGCAGCAGCGAGCCGCCGATGACCAGCACCATGAAGGCCAGAATGAACATCCCGCGAGACGGGTCGGAAGCAAATGCATGCACCGACACCAGCACGCCCGAACGCACGAGGAACGTCCCCAACAGACAGAGCGAAAACGCGCAGATAGAGAGCAGCAGCGTCCACGCCTTGAAACTGCTGCGCTGTTCAGTGACCGCCAGCGAGTGCATCAGTGCGGTTCCCACCAGCCATGGCATAAACGAGGCGTTTTCCACCGGATCCCAGAACCACCAGCCGCCCCAGCCCAGTTCGTAATACGCCCATGCTGAACCCAGCACAATCCCCAGCGTCAGGAAAACCCACGCGGCCAGCGTCCATGGACGGGAAAAACGGGCGAAAGTGCTGTCCAGGCGACCGCTCATTAGCGCCGCGATAGCGAACGCGAAGGCGACCGAGAAACCAACATAGCCCATATATAGCAGCGGCGGATGGAAGATAAGCCCAGGATCCTGCAACAACGGGTTGAGATCGCGCCCTTCTATCGGGAAATTCGGCAGCGTGCGGGTGAACGGGTTGGAGGTAAACAGGATGAACAACAGAAAACCGACGCTAACCATCCCCATCACCGCAAGTACGCGGGCGACGATATCCAACGGCATCCGCTGGGAAAACAGCGCGACGGCAAAGGTCCAGCCGCTCATCAGCAACACCCACAGCAGCAGCGAGCCTTCATGCGCCCCCCAGGTGGCGGCGACGCGGTACCAGACCGGCAGCTGCGTGTTGGAGTTACTGGCGACGTAAACGACGGTGAAATCATTCACTACAAAGGCGTTGACCAGCACCAGAAAGGCGCCCATCACGAGGATAAACAACAGCCAGGAAAACGGTCTTGCCGACGCCATCATCCGCGCGTCGCCTCGCGCCACGCCCCACAGCGGATAGACTGAGAGTAACAACGCAACGCCCAGTGCCAGGCATAACAGCGCATTGCCAGTTTCAGGCATCATGATGTTTTATCCTTATAGACGCTCTCCGGACGGCGGTGGTTATCCTGCATCGCTTTTTCAACTTCCGGCGGCGTGTAGTTTTCATCGTGCTTGGCGAGGACTTCTTTCGCCTGAATATGGTTTTTCTCGCCGAGTTCCCCCTGCACTACCACGCCTTGCCCTTCACGGAACAGGTCCGGCAGAATGCCTTCATAGGTCACATCCACCACGCCTTCGGCATCATAGATGCTGAAATTCACCTTCAGCGAGTTGGGGTCGCGCTTGACGCTGCCGGGCATAACCATACCACCTACTCGCAGCCGCTGGCCCACTTCCGGCATTTGCTGTGTTTCGCGCTTGCCGTAGAGAATCTCGCCTGGCGTGTAGAACAGGTCGATGTTGGCGCGCAGCGCATACAGCACCAGCGTAATCGTCAGCGCTAACCCGACAAGCACGCCGCAGGCAATCCATAAACGGTTCTTACGTCGAATATTCACGCCGCCTCCCGTTGTGTCTGCGCTGCACGCAGGCGGGCTTCACTCGCCCGCTGACGGGAGACATCACGCAAAATTGCTCGATGCTGCGTCACGTTAGGAATGACCAGCACTGCCAGCGGGATGACGAGCAGCGCCACAGCCAGCCAGACGTAAAAGGCGTAGCCGCCCATCGCAAAAAAATCACTCCAGGATGCAAATGCAGTGGTCATTGGCGGCCTCTTTTTAAGATCAGTTCACTCACCCACGGGCGACGTTTTTCCATTATCAGAATCAGGTTACGCATCCGCATCAGCGACAGCGTGATAAACAGCAGCAGATAGCCGATAATCGCCAGCCGCAGCGGCGTGCGCATGGCCGGATCGATGCTTTGTTGCATACGGGTCGAGCCCTGATGCAGCGTGTTCCACCACTCCACCGAATAGTGAATGATCGGCAGGTTCACCACGCCAATCAGCACCAGGATCCCCGCCGCGCGCCCCGCCATCTTACGGTCATCAAAGGCGTGCCACAGAGCAATTGTGCCGACGTAGAGAAACAGCAGCACCAGTTCCGACGTCAGCCGCGCATCCCACACCCACCAGGTACCCCACATCGGTTTACCCCAGGCCGAGCCGGTGACCAGCGCAATAAACGTAAACACCGCGCCAATCGGCGCCATTGCAGCCAGCGCCAGGTTCGCCATCTTCATCTGCCAGACCAGACCGATAAACGCGGCTACCGCCATCGAGGCATAAATCCCCATTGACCAGATCGCCGCCGGAACGTGCAGATAAATAATGCGGTAGCTCTGCCCCTGCTGGTAATCCGCTGGCGCAAAACCGAATCCCCAGATCCAGCCCGTCGCCAGAACCAGGACGCAGGCGACGGCCAGCCACGGCACAAAATAGCCACAAAGCTGATACAGCCGTGGGGGCATAGCCAGTTGATGAAGTGTTTTCCACATAGTTCAGTCACCAGACTCAAACGAATAAAGTTACCGTCATGCCGGATAGCGGCTGATGCCTTATCCGACCTAAAAACCCGGCTCTTGTCGGCCTGAAAAGCGCAGCGCCATCAGGCAACTCATTACTGCAAACTAATGCGTAACGCCGCCGCCGTTGCAAAAGGACTTAACGTCGCGCTACCTGCCAGTAACGCGCCCAAAATCGCCATGTATCCATCCACTGGAAGATGCATGGATGCCGCATCCATCGCGGCAGTCGCAAAAATCAACAAGGGAATGGTCAACGGCAGTACCAGTACGCTCAGCAATACACCGCCGCGCTTTAACCCGACAGTTAACCCCACCCCCGGTGCGCCGAGAAAGCTCAGCGTCGGGGTCCCCAGCAGTAAAGTCAGCGCCATAATTTTCCAGCCGTAGAGGTCCATCCCCAGCAGCAATGCCACCAGAGGAGAAAGGATCAACAGCGGCAGACCGGTGACCATCCAGTGGGCCATCACTTTTGCCAGCACCACCATCGGTAATGGGATTGGCAGCAGCATCAGTTGCTCAAGGCTGCCGTCCTGCAGGTCATCGCGAAACAGTCGCTCCAGCGCCAGCAGCGAGGCCAGCAGCGCAGCAACCCAAATTATCCCCGGCGCAATTCGCGCCAGCAGCTGTGGTTCCGGCCCAATGCTCAGCGGGAACAGCGTAATAACAATCAGGAAGAACCACAGCGGGTTGGCAATTTCCGCGCTATGGCGAAAGGCAACGCGCAGTTCGAGGCGGAAGATACGCCACATCATTGCCCTGCCCTCTCGTGAGTCAGCGCAATCCGGCGAATGCGGTCTGTAGCAACGTTCATTGGCTGGTGGGTGGTGAGGATAACGATCCCACCTTCATCGGTATGCTGCGCCATCCGCTGCGTCAGGCGTTCAACGCCGTTCACATCAATGGCGGTAAAGGGTTCGTCGAGGATCCAGAGCGTGGCGCGGGTCAGCCAGAGACGCGCTAACGCCACCCGGCGCTGCTGTCCGGCAGAAAGCTGGTTAACAGGGATATCTTCGTAACCGGCAAGGCCGGCCTGCGCCAGCGCCGCGAGACATTTCGCGATATCGCCGTCCTGATGGAAAAAACGCAGGTTCTCCAACGCCGTCAGCCGGGTTTTGATCCCCGGCTGATGGCCAATCCACAACAAATTTTGATGGTAGCTGTCCCGCACACGATGTAGCGGTTGCGCTTGCCAGTACACCTCCCCGGCGTCAGGACGAGAGAGCCCTGTCAGCAACCGCAACAGGGTGGTTTTCCCCGCGCCGTTGCCGCCAGTGACCTGTATCCACTCCCCTGCGCTCACCTGGAACGACAAATCGCTAAACAGGACCCGGTCATCCCGCTCGCAGAGGAGCTTTCTGGCTTCAAGCATACTACCCACTCATTACCATCCCGTCAGAAGCCCGGTTTGACGTCGCGCATATCGGGGAGCTTATGCGCAATCCCCTTATGGCAGTCAATACAGGTTTGCCCATCTTTCACCGCCTGATCGTGCATTTTTGCGGCGACACTCTTCTGGGCCGTTAAGTCCATGAAGTCAAAGTTGTGACAGTTACGACACTCCTGAGAATTGTTATCTTTCATTCTTCGCCATTCATTCTGTGCCATCGTCAGACGATGCGCTTCGAACTTCTGCGGGGTATCAATCAGTCCCAACGCTTTTGCGTACAGTTCTTTACTGGCCTTGATCTTACGGATCATTTTCGGCACAAACTCGTGTGGTACGTGGCAGTCAGGACAGGTCGCACGCACACCGCTACGGTTGTTGTAGTGTACGGTTTCCATGTATTCCTGATACACGGTATTGCGCATTTCGTGGCAGCTAATGCAGAACTCTTCGGTGTTGGCCTTTTCCATCCCGGTGTTAAATCCACCCCAGAAAATAATCCCGCCGACGAACCCGATTAACAGCAGCGTACCCAGCGCCAGGCGACTGGGGCGACGCCACCACTGCCAGAGGCGCTTAATCCGGCCTGGTTTACGGTTAGC